>JBEKKY010000241.1:0-5983 GCA_050010475.1 Acidobacteriota bacterium
CGTCCGACTCGGGCTTCTGCGGCAGAGCAATCAAAACAGCAGCGCTCAGGACAAACCATGCGGCCAGCCATCTACTGCTTGGAATGCGCATCACGCTCCTCCTGGACCGCGACCTTCAGGTTCCTGGTGACATGTCCCCCTTCGGGAACTTCCACCGTTTCAGCGGCGGCAAGATCCGGATCGCCGCCAGGCCAGGAAGCCCGGGCTGCAGCGCTCCTTTTGGTAAAGTCGGCGGTGTAGATCTTGTATTTGCCCGGCGGGATCCCTTTCAACAAGTATTTGCCCTCATTCACCGGTGCTCCGCGGACCTGAACGAACTGGCCGGATTGCGGTACAAGAACGACCGAAATATTCGGGTTAAGCATCGGCCCGCCGCCCGCGTCGCGCACTTCGCCGGAGATCTGCGCGCCGTTTCGGCTGATCGTAATCCTCATTCGCTCTTTGGGCACCCCGCGCGAGAAATCGAGCACGCCCTCGCGCACCAGGACATTACCGAGCAGAATGGACTTGATGTACGCGTTATCCGGTATGTTGTAGATGCTCAAACTATATCGGCCGGGTGAAATGCCCTTGAGGCGAAAAGCTCCGTCTGAATCCACTTCAGTCTGGCCAGGGGCAGGAGCCATGGACAGATCGACGGCCGCTAGGTGGACCATGATCTTGCGCGCAGGACTGGCGGCGGAACTATCTCCGATGATTTCGACATTACCTTCCACCGTGGCGTAGGTCGCCTGGTTCAGCGTGAGCTGTATGTTGGTCGATCCCGGCGGCTCCAAATGAATTTCGACCGGTTCGCTTTGCAGCACCGTGTCTCCCGACACACATCGTGCCGACAGGCGAACGTATCCAGGATGGAGATTAATCAAAAATTTGCCATCGGGTCCAACGCCGGAGCTCCCGCCCATCGAAAACTGACCAGGGCTGGTGCCGTATCGGTAGGCGATGTTGGCCTGACTCCCCGCGGGAATTCCGGTGATGGTTCCACTTACGGTTAAATCATTCACGGGCGAATCGCTGCGGATTTGGATTACAAGGCCCGTAATGTTGTCGTCCGGTTTGGCCTCCACCATTTTTGCAGATGTCGTATCCGGTGAGCTCGGATAATAAGTCGGATCATAGACAAGGATTTGAGTGCCGTCGGTACGAATTTCGGCAGGCCCGCGATAACCCCGGCCAACCGGGGCAGCGACGAGGTAGTACTTTCCTGGTGGGGTGAAAAGGCGAAATTGGCCTCTCTCATCGGTCATTTTGATGTGGAAGAATCCGGAATATACTGTGTCGAAATGGGAATTTTGTCCTTCTTCCAGGGGCTCGATCTGGATATTTTGGACGGGATCACCGTACTGGTTTACAACCCGCCCGGCAATCATGACGAGCGGCGACATTTCGAGTTTCCAGCCAATCCGGTGTTCGCCCGGGCGAAGCTCGACCGACGTTCCTCGCATCATTTCTTTTCCGATGCCTTGAATGAAGCCAGTGCGCTCCACGTTTACGGTGTAATAGCCTGGCGGCATCTCAGCGATCGAAAACCGGCCCTCTGCGTCGGTGATCGCGCCATAGGCCTGAGTGGCAACTTGGTTGCTGATCCCAAGGGCCAATTGTACATGCGCACTGGCGATCGGCTGCCCGGTGGCTCGCTTTAGAACTACCCCTTCCACACTGCTCTGCTGCGCGGCCATTGGGATGGAGAGAATTAGGACTAATGCCGCTGATAAGAAAGGTGTCCGCAACAACGCTATCCTCATAGTTAACTTGATTCGAAAAACAGATTCTATCCCGCTATCAGTAAAAGACAGCAGAACAAAAGCAAAAGTTCCAAGAAATGGCGATCCCGCGAAGGCCTGTTAACGCCTCTCCTTTCAATAAGGAATGTTATCGCCCCCATTGGTGCGGGAACAATTTGGATTGCATCTAACGAGAGCCGTCGGCCCGGTGAAATACTGGGTGGTGGACCACGTCGAACCGCTGACAGAGAACCAAGCCAACTATCGAGTCTCTACTGGTGACATCATAGGGTGTACTGGACAAGTGAAATTGCTTCAACTCCTGCGAACGGCGTTCTGGTAAATTGGGAGCCTGGGCCGGATAGTTTCTCAGATCGGGACTTCAGGGGATCAATCTCAATTGTATAGGCCATGACTTGAACTCTAGATTCTAAATGAATATCTATACTTACAATGAGAAGCTTACTCTTTTGGTGTTTTCTGGGGTTGGTGTTTTGGCCCGGAAATCTGGCATCTCAGGTTGCATCAGCGCAAATATTCGCACCGAATGAACTTGCGACCATTGTGAATCGGGCTCTCCTTTTGTTGAACTCGCCCGAGCCTGCCAAGCGGGCTTGGGGAGCCTATCTGGTCGGACAGAATGATCTTTCAGAGCTCGAGCCCAGATTGCGGCAACTCCTCGATCATATGGATAAGGTCGGCGAAAATGAGATCCGCTCCATACTTGATGCCGAGATACGACTCGGTACCAAGTTACCTGCTGAGACCGTGAAAATGATCTACGCCAAATATCCGGACGAAGCGACCGTGCTTTTTTCCCGCTCGCCCATCGGATACGCCGAGGTTATTCTTCCGTTTTTCAAAGAAGAACCTATCATCAGTACACGCTGGACACGCTGGCTTGCGCTTGGAGACCTTCTTTCGGAAGCAAAATATCCTGAGTTTGCGAAGCTACTCATGCGGCAGATGTCGAACCTCAACTTGTTTGTTTCTGTCGTTGATCCGCACTCGGGCGGTGGAATCGGAGGTGGTTGCGGGACCGGTGGCCGCGTAATCAAGGTTCCCGGTGAATTCCCTCCGGTTGCTGTTTATGAGCTCAGGCAGTACCCAGAACGCGGGGCATTGGTTCTGGCGCCAAGGCCGCGGCCGGTGTACGCATTGAGGAAGCTGATTGCCCCCGGAGAAGGAATCTCAGTCTTTGATGAATTCAGCTGTCGAGATCCGGATCTGGTTCCAGTTCGGCAGGAATTTCTGTCTTCGATGCTTGACGTGCGCTTGGCCGAAATTCAATTTGATACCGGAATTAGCATTAAATGGAGCGACTCGAAGCATTTTTCCAAAAAAGTGCGAACCTACTGCCAGGAGGTTCTGAACAAATACGAGCACATAAAGTCGCTTCTGATGGACAAGAAATTGATATCGCTTTCAGACGCACAAGCGCTGGAGGCGCACCTCTTCCTGAGAGTTGAAGATTTTCGCAAAAACAAAACACATCCCATTCCTGAAATTCATCTCGACCGTGTAACTGTGGAGAAGTAGTCTGGAACAGGATCAGCCTCCTGTGAAACTGGCATCAGGGAAGCTTCAAAATCGAGGCGGAAGCCGATTTTCAAAAAACGCATCGGTCGAAGTTTCTCATATTGGGACTTCTTGGGAGTAATCCTGCCCAACACAAACAAGCATGAGCAACAGACCTTCAGCAGTTATTATCGGAGTTATTGCAAACTTTAGCCTTGGCACCAAATTTATGCCTGATGCCCGGCGCTGGTTTATGTCTTAATCGCCAATATGCGAATCTGTACAGCGGAAAAGGCGGACGAGTGGAGCCGCGCGAAGAATCGGCGAGCGGAGATCATCATCCTTAATAATCTTTACGAAGCGCCCTAACACGAAGGCCGGGAGGAGCGGGTCCCAGGCTCTTTCCTCTCGTGGGGGCCAATCCATGGCCACTGAGGTACTTCAGTTTTTGTATGACTCTAGTTGAGTTATTTGCACCCGGTGGTGGTGGAACACTGAAATACATAGTTAAAGGCACTCGGTCCCGTATAATTATTAATTGAACTATATGCACAGTTCATTTTACTGTTATCGGCGGGAAGACTCGGTATCGTTGGGGATTTCAACAGAGAACCAATTGGTACATTTTTAAAATTTATAAGATTAGGATTGACAACACCCGGTGGCACCCAAGCAGTGGCAGGACCAATCATACTGCCTTGGTAGGACCACACGCAGTTCGCGGACCAACTTGCCAAGTCAGACTCGGTTGCAGATGCAGGACATGCAACTGGCGAGAGACAGGCGCTGTGCTGGGAATTTGGCGAATCTCCGGGTGGACAGGAAATACAGCTCGTGCCTTGCGAGACTTTGTTTCCCGAACAGGCGTTGCAGTTGTTGTGAGCGGCATCTGCCACGCTTCCAGGGGCGCAGGTCTGGCACTGTCGTTGGGTGCCGTTCGAAAACGTATTTCCTGTACAGGCGACACAGGCATACCGGTCCCCATTCGCGGTGAAATTAGGGTATTGCCCCGGATTGCACAGCTGGCCTCGGGAATCGGGTGAGACGCAGATGAACGTACTTGTCCCGGATGGTCCCGTTCTGCATGTATAGCCGGAAGGTATCTCGCTCTGAAGCGTAACGTTGGGCGAAGATGTAAAACCATACTTACAGGCTCCGTTGGCGTATTCATAAAAACTTAGCTGCGCAGTCGACCTGTTGAACTTCCACACCGAAAAGCCGCCTGGCAGCGCCGGGCTGAACGGGTTCGGCAGCGAGGCTTTCAGTTCTACGTGGATCGAAGAACAGGCGCTGCCAGATGCCGCCTTGACGCTCCATTCCGTCTCAAGGCCGTACGAGCAGATCATCTGCGAGCCGGAGACCTGGACCCCGGCCGTGCCCGGCCCAAAGCTGTTCGAGGTGTTGAACCCCGTCCCCGCCACCAGAAGCTTCGTCGGGCAGGTGACCGTTTGTGACAAAGCGCTCACGCCCGAGAAAAGGCAAACAACAATCAAAATACGGAATATCCCAACGAAAACTTGTTTCACGGCCCCTCCGTTTCACATCGGCTGCATGCTGTTAGCAAAGTATACCGCCGGATTGGCAAAACTGCCAGTCCTGTTCTATACACTGTGGTAAGCAAATGATCTGTCCGGTGATTGTAGCAAGTGAAATGTCCGGTCCAATCGTCCAAGTGGGAATAGAGTACTATCGCAAAAGGAGGCGCGATGGAGTTTTATCCGGCTCGGGCAGTGGGGCGGGCGATTAAGTGAGAAAAGGTATTGTGAAGCGGCTCTAATCGTAGAGCGAGCTTGACTATGAGCGGATGGGAATAGAGAGCCCTTGCGCTCCATGTTGAAAGTGGATTGCCAGATAACGCCGATGGAGATGTTCCATTTATTTCTGCCCTTGACAGGGAAATTATCAGTGGCGATATCAGAAAGGATCAGGTTCCCAAGCAGCGCTTGCACGGCATCATAATTCCCGAATTGCTTAAGCACCTGTTCGGCGATATCTGCGACGGCTCTATGGCCTTAGGCAGACCAGCTGAACGCAAGTGATATGGGTAACAACACAACCGCAAGAAGAACGCTCAGCCTTACGGCCAAGCCTCTTTGAGTTCGGATTGTAAGCTGGGATCTCATTTATTCCTCCATTATGGAATCTTCCATGAATGCATCCAATAAGATTTTTCAGAAGGCATCAGAGGATTTTGCTGAGGCGTTGAAACGTAGCCCTATGGCTTGCAAATTTTGCACGGTCGATATCCAGCTTTAATCGCTTCGTCCCTTGTGTTGAACTCCGCCGAATGCGATCATAATGTGGATCAGATTTGGCGCTTTAACAAGCTTGGAGAATCCTTAACTCATTGGTAGTGGGATAGATCACTCCCACTTGGCTTTGCTACTTCCTACGAGCCCGTCTCCTGGGAAGGATTCAAACTCCCCAGATACGGCGTTGTGGGAAGTAATCTTCCACAAGGTTGGAACGGCACACACGGAATCCCATTATTGATAAGGGATGCCGATTTGAATCCAGTCGAAGCCTCATGCGAATAGACAAACCTTGCCTGGAGAACACAGGACTATCAATCCTGTGTCACATTCCAGTCCCACGATCAATAGGCTTTAGAATATGAGCTTTGTCTATCGCTTCGACCAGTATTTTGCTTCGTACTTAGTGGTAAGCGACACTGCCATACACAGGAAAGGTTTGTCTACTTTCAAGGCGTACATAGGACAGTGCCATACTCCTTTAGGAAT
>JBEKKY010000242.1:0-5967 GCA_050010475.1 Acidobacteriota bacterium
GAATACGGCGTCTATCGATAGACTGAAAACTGTAGACTCTTCGAAATCGTTGGCCCATAGCCGCTTCCACAACGAAATTGTGTCGCAAGGAAGCCTTTTGTTCTGGGGAATCTGACGAGGATTTTGGGGTAATTCTGTTCAGCACCCACTTCGATTAGGCAGCGAATCGAAACTGGTGATGCTATTGCATGCGATCTCATGCAGAAACTGCAGATTCTGCCGGATCGGCTTATCGAGGGAGCCTATATCGATCTACTCCTGGTGGCTGGCGGCTCGCCGAGTAACCTGGATGTGTAACCGCTAAACCGGAAAGTGGATTCAGGAAACAATCGGCATCAGTCCAATTTCCTATATGCGCGTTAATCGACCACTGAGATTTTTATTTTTGCAGAACGTTGATTCCGGAAAGATCGTCGGGCTGTTCCATATACCGGTTGACAAAATGTGCTACATGTAGCACAATAAAATCATGAAAAGGGCAGGGATTAGAGAAGCACGCCAGAACATCTCGGAACTTATCGAGACTGTGCGCAAGGGAAGAGAGGTCCTGATCACCGATCGCGGCCGGCCGGTTGCACGACTGGTGCCTGTGGAGAAATTCAAAGCCCGCGCGTTTCCAGGTCGCGCGGCATTTCGGAACTCGATGCCTACCTTGCGGCCGCCGTTATCTTCAACCATCAATGAGGATCGTGAAGACCGCATCTGATCCGATCATTACTTCAGAAAAGGATTGGACTGGCCCATTGTATCTGGATGCCAGCGCACTGGTTAAGCTTTATCTGCCTGAACCGGACAGTGATGCCCTTGATGCCGCTATTCGGGGACGAAGCGATCTCATGGTGTCCGACCTGGCAATCACAGAAATTATCTCATCGATATCGCGCCGACGCCGCGAGGGAATCCTGTCTCCTCCATCATGTGTGCGCCTTCACCGGAAGATTCTGGCGGATATCGAGAGCGGACTCTATATCAAGAATGACCTGATGCCGGAAGTACATCGCGAAGCCGAACGTTTATTGATGGCTATTGACGATGTCGCTTTGCGGGCCGCGGATGCTCTTCACCTGGCCCTTGCAAGCCTATCAGGCGCCTCGGCAATAGTGACGTACGATCTTCGATTGGCAAAAGCGGCGATCAGAATAGGATTGAACTCTCTGCCTTAGATAATTCGGAAACTAAGGTTTTAACCGCCCAGGCAGGTCATATCTCCAGGATGCGCGTTATATGTCCAGGTGGTCAGAACGTACGAATCGACAGATGCACGGTGAGCTGCCGCTATATTTTCGTACTCATCGGACTGTCTGTTCATCTGATTCGTTTTCTTCAATACTCTCAAGCCACAATTCTTTTGTTGCGCGATACCGCGCTTTTTGATCAAGCGTTCGCTTTAACATGTCGAGCTTTGCATTGACTGATAGCACGTAGGAAAGCAGAACACACAGCAGAGTTCCTATGATTACAAACGGCCAATCACTGCGATCTATAACGCCAAGGAATCGCCCCAACTCACAGAATATGAGAGCCAGGGCTATGGTGCCCCAGACTCCAAGCGGAGGCTTTACGTTCAAGGCGTATTTTGCCGCTTTCGAAAAGTCTTTCTGCCAAGGGTTGGTTTTCATCGTATTGCTCTCCTGAAGACGTTGGATAATCTGAAATCGGATTCAAGCGCATGGCGGATAATCGTGGACGCAATCATTATGATCACGAGCATTGCCAGAATATTGATCCGAGAAAAGATCAATGGCCCTACAACTTCCTTTGGAAGCTGAGCCTGGAGCAGTGTGAAGACGATCACCGCTGCTCCTGCCACAAATGCCCACAACCACTCCGATTGCCCGATAGCGGTGATGGCCCGGAAGGGAATGTGTTCGGTCCGAGTCGAAGATGTTTTTGCTGCCCGCAGTCTGCGAGCGAATCTTTCATCGAATTCTGCCGACACCTTCGGATGCGGGAGTCGGCCAAGCAAAGCGGTGGTCTCAGTCAGGCCATTGTAAAGACGGGAACAGCCTTGGCAATCCATGAGATGCTTTTGGAATGTCGTGGTCTCCTGCGCCGTTGCCGTCTCTGTTAAGATCGAGCGGATTACATTTCTTGCATTTCTGCAATTCATTACTATGCTCCTGGGAGAGGAGTTTCTCCCTTAAGTATTTTGCGGAGGGCCATAACTCCACGGAAAACGCGTTGCTTAACGTTATTTTGAGTGATGCCAAGGGCCTGAGCGCATTCCTCGATCGAAAGTCCCTGAACCTTGGTAAGAATTACCGCGCTGCGATGTTTCTCAGGCAAACACCGTAGTGCTGCCCGAACACCGATATTTGTGTCGTTATCTGGCCAGCAGTGGGATGGAATTTCAATTGTTTTCTCCAACTCCTCAGTTCCGGCGGTATTCCACCACAGCCACCGACGGCGGCGCGCTTCCTGGCGGCATTGATTATGAACGATCCCGAACAACCATGCCCTGAAAGATCCCCTCTCAGGATCAAATTGCCAGATTCTGAGATACGCCGAGAGAAGAGCATCCTGGGCGACATCTTCCGCCAGGTTTCTGTATTCCAAATAACCCCGAGCGAAGCTGACAACCGGATTTTTATAACGTTCATAAAGATTGTCAAAAGCAGCTGCATCTCCCTTCGCAGCGTGATATACGAGCTCTTCGTCGGTAAGTACAGCCATTCCTTGTTCCTCGGCAGATTTATGCGCCGATTAAGCTATGTTTTGTATGAACCTGACAGCGACCGCCACCAGTCCATGTGGCATTGCTGTTTCTCGATAGGCTGCAACAAGCAGCAAGATTATCCCTCCGGCTAAGCAGAAGATTTCTGACCGGGATAACCTGATATCACCTAAGTTCTTTACCTTGGCAGGCTTCCATTGCCACCATCGATTAGATAGATAGACGCCAAAGCCGGCGGTAGAGGCAACAACCAGTATATATGCCAACATTTCTAATCCGCCGATGCTCATGCCGAGTGCTGCGCCATCCCATGCATTATATTGCTTTAAATCAGATGAGCTAAATGAGTTCGTGCCTGAAATCAAGCCGGTCGTAATTCCAAGGGAGATAGGCAATACATATCCAATGGGAAAGCTGAATTTTTGAAACAGATTCGCCAGCACGCAATAGGCAACTATTGAGAAGTTGAACATAAGCGTTAAGGCTAATTCGGACCAGAATGTGCCGGTGACAGCAAAATGGCCGGCCGCAACCAGTGGGCTTCCGCGCATGAAGCCCTCCGGCAAGAAATAGTAACCGATCAAAAATGTGCTGTTGGAAACCAATGTAAATAATCCATATAGCATGAGAACTCGCATGAAGACATTTTCATGTTTCCACAACTGGCTGATGCTCATGATCGTATCCCTCCATTTGGCTATCAGTGATGCGTAACAACCCCACCTGGGGCAACATCTCTATTTCAACGTCCTCAAGTATCTCTATGCATGAAACGGACGAAAGGTTACATAAACGCGCAGTCTCAATATGCCGGCAGGCGAATCTCGGCTACATAGAAGGCGCCATAACCACAATGGGATAGGGATGAGGTATGGAGATTAAGCCAATCCGAGTGACTGGTGGCCGACTCTGCCCCGGAATACGCATTTAACTGAAAAGTTTTCCTCAGGCATATTCATGATAATGTCAGAATCCAAAGGCAAAGCTTGAATGTAATAGCCGCTGCTGTATTGCTACTGCTGGATGCCTGAGCAGGATGGCAGAATTCTGGTAACAATTCCTTGCTGGAATAAGGCTGGCTTATCGGAAGCCATGAGCAAATACCCATTAGTATACGCAGCGAGTTCAACAAACTGCGAGGTTTCCCCACCATGATCCAACCTCGCTTGTTTTTGGTCTAGATGTCTGAAGATCCAGTCCCTTTTCCTGAAGTCGACCGGGTTGTACACGAACCGGCGCGTTTGGCTATCATGACCGTGCTCTCTTCATGCCGCAGCGCCGACTTCCTTTTCCTTCAAAGTGTGACCGGGCTCTCCAAAGGCAATCTTTCCGTTCAGATATCGCATCTCGAAGAGGCCGGGCTGGTGACTGTCGAAAAGAGCATTGTAAACAAGAAGACACTCACCAGAATTTCGCTAACCGGGCAAGGGACCGAAGTGATGGAGCACTACTGGAAAACCATGGACCAGATAAGAAAGCAATCCCGATTCAAAGCAAAACGATAGAGATGAAGTTCCATACGCCTGAAGGCAACAGCCGTTATCAATAAAGGATAATTTCAAAGCTCTACCGAGTGTAAAACTTGCGGCTCTGAGCTCAATTGATAATCATGATCTTCAGGCTCACCTCCTTGGACAGGGATTGATGGATCCGGTGAAAGACAGGCTGTCTAAGTTGATGTATAGTCGCGAAACCGGAAGTTAGGCTTCTGCCAAAAGCACATTGACGGGATGCGTGTTACTCGTTCACTGAGGTTCGTTGCTTCCCGGAATGCGTGAGACTTGATCAAAAACCAACTCCAATACAGCAGCATTTTATTGTATTGTGAATGGTCAGGAATTAAGATTTTGACAATGCTTGCCCACCGCGCTCAATTTGTTTATGTCCAAACCGGACCGGGGGTGCGAATTGAAAACATCTTTTGCAGTTTCGGAGGACGGCGTTCAAATTGCCTATGATGTCAATGGTTCTGGAGAGCCCATCATTTTGCTGCATGGTGGGGGACAAACTCGTCAAGAGTGGCATTATACAGGTTATGTCGAGCGGCTTAGACGTGAGTTCAAAGTCATCGCTATCGACATTCGAGGGAATGGCGAAAGTGACAAGCCCAAAGAATCATCGGACTACGGCATCGGCAAACATTGCCAGGATATTCTGGCTGTAGCAAATGCATGCGGAATCGACCAGTTTTCACTTTGGGGATTTTCTTATGGCGGCAATATCGGTCGGTATCTGGCTGCCCAATCGCCCCGCGTCCTCAATTTCATCATGATTGGTGTTACGTTTGGCCTGGGAGCAGCGGGCGATTTCCGTCAGTGGATCATCGATTCACGCGATCACTGGATACCGATTTTGCAAGCCAAGACTGATGGAAAGCTTGATATTCATACGCTCTCTCAACAGGATCAGGACCTCCTGCAAAAATTCGATATGCCGGTTGCCATAGCATGGACGAGCGGCATGCTGGAGTGGGGAAGCACTGAGCCTGGCGATATTCGGTGTCCAACACTTTGGCTTGCCGGCTCGAGAAATAGTTCTGTAATGTCCGGGATTCGAGAATACGAGGCAAAGCTGAAGGGATCAAAGGTCCAGGTACAGATAGTGCAAGACTTGGACCACATACAGGAGCTTACTGAGGTTGACAAGGTTTTGCCGTTGATGCTGGCCTTTATTCGACAGTTCCATAAAACTGTACAATAGAGATTTCAGCGTCACCGCCGCAACAGCCGCATATTGAATCAACGGAAGACTGTTCTGCATGAACTGCATATCGTTACTCCCCGATAAGTCGCGAAACCGGACAGGCGGATTTGGAATCAGCTCTCCTTAGACGCGCTCAGGGAAATGATATTTTGGGTCCGCTGGGTTCCTCAAATGGGGCTCCTGGCCTGGAATCGCGGCCAAACTGCTTCCTTCACGAATTCTGTTTAGGGAATGCTGGTTCAATAACCCTGGGCCTGGCCGTCCTTGCGCATCTCCGAGGCGCCGAAATAAACGTGCGTCTTCGGGTCGCGCCAGATGGCCTGATAGCCGCCGAAACTGCCGTCCGGTCCCGTGAGCTTATGGCCCATTTTCTCGAGCGCTTTGCGTGTCTCGGACGAGAAGCCGGTTTCCAGCGTCACGGTTCCGACGCCGTCACGCGCTTCGCCCGTCGGCTCGGCGGAGCCGTAATGCCGCCAGCGCGCGGCGTCGCCCGCTTCCTGAAGATTCATACCGAAGTCGATGATGTCGGTCAGCACCTGCACATGTCCCTGCGGCTGCATATCTCCCCCCATCACGCCGAAACTCATCAG
>JBEKKY010000243.1:0-5933 GCA_050010475.1 Acidobacteriota bacterium
CCGTCCCTGCATCCGGCTGCAATGTTTTTGTTGGTCAGCTTCCTGGCAATTTCGATCTTATTTCGTAAGGCTTTCTGCGGCTGGCTTTGTCCCGTAGGGACGCTTTCCGAATGGCTGTGGAAATCCGGACACAAAATGCTGGGACGGAATTGGACCCTCCCCCGCTGGGTCGACCTGACGCTGCGCGGTCTGAAGTATCTTCTGTTGACGTTCTTTCTTTATGCAATCGCCGGAATGTCGGCCGCGGCAATAGAAGCTTTTCTATCGAGTCCATATGGCCTCGTGGCCGACGTGAAAATGCTGCATTTCTTCCAGCACCTCAGCGAAACAGCTGCATTTACTCTGGGAGCTTTGCTGATCCTCTCAATCTTCTTCCAGAATTTCTGGTGCCGCTATCTTTGTCCCTACGGCGCGCTGATGGGGTTAGCTGCCATATTCAGTCCGACCAGGATCCGGCGAGATGAAAATCGATGCATCGATTGCGCCAAGTGTACGAAAGCCTGCCCTGCACTTTTAAAGGTGGATAAACTCGTTGCCATCCGCTCAGCGGAATGTACGGGTTGCCTGGAATGTGTGGCTGTTTGCCCTGCCGAAGGCGCCCTGCAAGTAGCCTCGGGAAAGCATTCACTTTCTCCCTGGGCAATGGCCGCGGGAGTAGCAATTCTCTTTTTGGGGATCGTTGGGTTTGCCCAATGGCAGAGATCCTGGAAAAGCGATATTCCCGATGCCGTTTATGAGCAGCTCATTCCTCAGCTCGACAACCTGACCCATCCTTAGCCCGTATTCCTCGCGGGTTTTCTACTGCGGCGGCGCGGGACAGCAGCCGGGGGTGAGCGCCTTTTGAGAACCCCCGGAATTTGCACAATAAATCTCCTTCACATCAACGCATTTCTTCACCGCACTTGCTGGCCGGACATATCCTTTGTTCCCCGCTAGTCTCCCCTTTTTCCTTGCGGCATCGGATGAAATGACCTATATGTCAATTCCAACGCCCGTTGAATTACTGGATGCCAATTGCGGAGGAAGACATGAAGAAACAAATTCTGCCTGGAATCTTTCTATTCGTGTTGGTTGCCTTGATCTCGATCGGAAGAACACCGCCGGCGACAGGGCAGGCAAATGCCGGAAAAGCTTGTGACGACCGGTTGATCACTGTTTTGAATCCGGCGATTTCCAACAAGATGGCGGAGCGCGTTCCGCTTGGTCCGCGTCTCAATACCGTGGAAGGAAAAACAATTTACCTGGTCGACATGCAATGGGGCGGCCCGGAAGCCGGATACAGTGTCTACGAGGAAATGCAGGGCTGGTTTTCCCGGAACATGCCGTCCGTCAAAATCGTGATCCGAAGGATGAGCGGTGGTCCATTCGGCGACGATCCCGCGCTGCGAAAGGAGATCGTTGATAAAAAGGTGGATGGGGCCGTCATCGGGATCGCGGGCTGACACGGCTGCGTATCGGCCGTGAGCCGATTTGCACGAAATCTCGAACTTGCCAAAGTTCCCACCGTGGGCGCCTCCGGTGTCAATGTTGTGAAGTTCAAGGATTATGAACTCCAGCACACCAACGGCATGCCGATCCGGTATGTCGCGTTCCCCTTCCCCGTCGCGGGACAATCGAAAGCCGTGCATAAGAGCTACGTCGAGGGGAAAGATCTCCTGAGCGGCAAACCGATGATGCAGGCGATCATTGATGCGCTTACAAAACCTCTCACCGATAATGAAAAGAAGACGGGAATGCCTGCCGGAGGGGCTCCGGAGCCAAGGCTGCTGAAACCGGATACCGAGACCAACCTGCAACGCCTGTTCAAAGAGAAGGAATGGACCGACTTCTATCCAATCGAGCTTCCTACTGAGGAAAGAGTGTCGGCAATGCTGAAAGCAACCAGCCACAAGCCCGGTGAAAAGGTGAGCCAATTTGGCTCGCGGGAATTGAATGTGGAAAAGGTCGCGATTTACGCAGTCATGGCCGGCGCAAAGCCGGAATATTTCCCGACCATCCTCGCCATTGCAAGCCAGGCTGCGGCTTTTGGCAACTCTACCAGTTCCATGGCCAACATGATCGTTGTGAATGGGTCGATCCGCAAACAACTCGGCATGAATTCAGGAACCGATGCGATGGGTCCCTTTAACGAAGCCAACTCGATTTTAGGCAGGACCTTCACGCTGGCAGGCAAGCTGATGGGGGATCTGCGCATCAACGCCGGGGCCTATTCGACGCTTGGAAGCACTCTTCAATATAACAACGTGTGCTTTGCGGAAAATGAAGAAGATCTGCCGCAGGGCTGGGAACCTCTCAGCGTAGAACTGGGTTACAAGCGAACCGACAATGTTGTCAGCATAGGCGTTGGATGGAGCTACATATCGAGCGTGGGCGAAGCGCAGCGGAGCCATCCGCCCCACATGCTGATTCGGGATTACATGAGATCCCTTCCCGGCTCGGCGGCTACCGTCGTGATGGATCCGACCGTGGCCAATCTGCTCAAAGAGGCGCAGGGTTTTAAGACAAAAGCGGAACTCGCCCAGTGGCTGTCAAAGAATGTGGAAGTTACCGCCGGCACATTTTGGGGAAACGGCGTGAATACTACGGCAACCACGCCGCTCGCGCTTCAGGGGCTGGAACCTTACGCAACCTGGAGAAACGCTCCACCGGAAACTCTGATCAAGCCCTTCACCAATCCTAAGGCTATTCAGATTGTCGTTGCAGGCGGAAATATCCAGACCACCTGGTTTGTCACTGATTTCAGATTCAGCAGAGGAGTTTTGATTGACAGCTGGAAATAGGTTTTGTGTCTGGCAGCAACTTGCAGGTTTTTGGCCGGGAGCGCCGGCGTCTCGCCGGCTCTTTTGCAGTGGTCCGACTTGGTGCACGGGTAAGATATGCTGAAAAGGAGCGGCGAGACGCCGGCGCTCCCGGCATTAAACAGCTGCTTCTTCAGAAAAGGTCTTTGAGCTAACGGCCGAGGATTGTATGCTCGAACCGCAAACAATTGAGCATCGATTCGACTGGTTTCTTAAACATAAATCATTGGAGGAGGAAACGAATGGGTTCACGCAAAGATGAAACAGGCACATCTCGAAGGGCATTTTTTCAGGAGGTAACCACAGGCACGGCAGCAGTGGCGGTTGCAAGCGCCTTGGCCCAGCTAGGCGCACCCGTCATGGCGGCTGCCCAGGAAGCGAAAACCCCCGGATATGTGGGCATCGGAACGGTTGCCTCCGGACAGGGAGGAGGCCCCGCGCCCAAGGAGGCCGAATCGCCATTTTTCAAAAATCCTCCGCCATGGCCCAAGGGGACCGATGGCCACATCTATGACAATTTATTCAGCACGAAGCTTAAGGAAAACACCATTACGGATGTGGTTGCCGGTCCTCAGGCGTATTTCCGGGGCGACAGCGATCTTCCAGGAGCAAAAATCAACATGGGCTGGCAGATGTTTACAAAGCCCTATAAGCTGGAAAGGGAATCTCATCACCACGATTGCGACGAATATCTGTTCTTCCTGGGCGCCACGCTGCCGGATCTCGTGGGCTCGTTTGATGCGGAGATTGAGTACTTTATGGGCAAAGAGTACGAAAGGCACATCATCACAAAAGCCACGGTTCTCTATATCCCCGCGGGAGTGGAGCATAACCCTTGTGACATAAGGAGAGTCAGCAAGCCGTTGTTGTTCAGCGCGCTTGAGCTGGCGCCCTATTTCAACGGGGTCTACCAGACGATGGGCTATATGGAACTTAAAGGTATGAAAAAAATCTGACAATACTTTCACTGTGAGCGAATGCGTTTCAGCTTGTCTTTGAGTCTTCGAACAAACCCGGAGACTCAAAGACGCAATGCCTTTCTCGAAAGGAGGGCTTGTGGGATTCGATTCGTCTCGACGAAAGTTTTTGCAGGCGGGGCTGGTCCTGCCTGCAGCAGGCTTTGTTGCTACGCACCATCCGGATGCATTCAGCCAGGCGCCTGCCCAAGTCGGGTATCGGACACTGGGCAAGACCGGGTTAAAAGTTTCCAGCGTCGGTTGTGGTATCGGCCTTATTCCCGATCCGGCAGTTCTCGTTCGCGCCGTCGATTTGGGCGTCAACTACTTCGATACTGCCCGCATGTACGAAAAGGGCAAAAGCGAAGAGATTGCCGGGAAAGCTCTGAAGGGCAGACGAAACAAAATAGTGCTGGCCAGCAAAACCGATGCGCGGACCAAAGCGGATGTGTTGAAGGACATGGATGACAGCCTGAAGGCGCTGCAGACAGATCATGTCGACATCTGGCATCTGCACTCCAGGGACACGCCCGAGACAATCACCGACGAAGCGGTTGAAGCCTGCGAGATACTGAAAAAGCAGGGCAAGACCAGCTTCATCGGCGTCAGTGCACACGACATCAATGCAGTCGTGGATAAAATCGTGAAAATCGGAAAGTTCGATGTCGTGCAAACCACTTACAGCTACCCGATCGGCTCGCCTTTTCGCAATGCATCGATAAGAAAGCTTCATGAAGCGGGCATCGGCGTAGTGGCAATGAAGGTGATCCTTGCGATCGCCGGATTCATTCCACCGAAGGATCTGAGATTGGAAAACGAGGGGCCGCTGGCGGCCATCAAGTGGGTGCTGCTGAATCCAATGATATCAACCACGGTCCCTTTTGCGAAAAACATCGCCGAGCTCGAGATGAACTTCCGCGCGATGTCGGAGCCTTACACTCTCGAAGACGAAAAAATGCTGTACGCGCGGAACCAGGAGATCCGTCCGCTTTACTGCCGCATGTGTTACGAGTGCAAAGGAAAATGCCCGAAGGGGGTGCCCGTAGCCGATGAACTTCGCTTCTTGGCTTACAACGACTTCGGCGGCAATTCCCATCAGGCACGTGAAAATTTCATGCTTTTGCCGCAGGAAATACGCAGAGTGCAATGCAGCGAATGCTCTTCCTGCGCCGTTCACTGTCCGAATGGGGTCCAAGTCCGGAACCGTTTGATCCGGGCGCAGGGGCTATTGGCATAACTTTTTGAGCGATTTTGTTCCAATCATGGGTGGCTCTCCAGAGGCTGTCTCAAAACTTGTTTTTTGGCCACTCGAAGATTTTTTTAAAGGCCCGAAGGGCCGCCAGTGAAATAGCCCCGGCCGTCAGGCCGGGGTTGTGACGAATAGGAAACGAGCGCCGAAGGCGCGGCACCAAACGAATCAGTAATTCGTCAGCAGTATTTGCATTTGATTGTACCGCGCCTTCGGCGCTCATTTGTTCCTCTGCTTTGTCCCGGCCTGACGGCCGGGCTTAGCCACTGTCGGTCCTTCGGACCTGATCGTGAGTTTTGAGACGGCTCCTGCAGAGCCGCCTCACATTTCAAAAAGGGGGAGTCGGATGGAAATGGATCAAAAAGGGTTCCATGTCGGAAGACGCGATTTTTTAAAAACAACCACTCTGGCAGGGATGGCTGCAGCACTTCCCATTCTTCCTGAGCAGGATAGCAGAAGCACATTCAGGAAAAGTCCCGATGGGACTAAAAGGAATTTGCTTTTATTAAGCGATAATCCGCCAGAATACGAACGGCTGGTTCAATCCATAAAGTCAATCAAGGAATTTGATTTTACAGTATCCTCAATCAAGATCAATTACCAGAAGCCGCAGGAAATCCTCAAATCCATACAGGGGAAAGATGCAGACGTTCTCTTTATTTGCCTGCCGCGCATCGGCATATCCTCCGGAAATATCGTTGAATTTATGGGTGATTTGGATTTGCCTGTAATACTCCTTCCTCCAAATTTCGACCTGATCATGCTGGATGCGGACGTGGTGGCCAGGTTTCGCGCAAAAGGCACCACCGCCCTGCTTGCCAATTCAGAAGCGCATGCCATCGAGCTTGTAAAAATAGCTGCGTTCCCCAGAATTCTCGAAGGCAAGAAGGCTCTTGTTTTTGGTAGACCATTTGACTCATCGAGTGTGCC
>JBEKKY010000244.1:0-6674 GCA_050010475.1 Acidobacteriota bacterium
CATTGAAAGGAAAAATCAGCCGTTATGCCTGGGGAGACGACTACCACATCCTGATAAAGAATCGTCTGGAGCAACTGCTGGATTTTATAAAGAAGCAGGAACCATCCGCACAGGGGCTCCTCTATGCAGATACCGGACCCTTGATGGAGAAAATCTGGGGAGCCGAAACAACCCTTGGCTGGATGGGAAAACACACAAACCTGATCACGCGCGAGTGCGGATCCTGGTTTTTTATCGGCATAATTCTTCTGAATATCGACCTGGAGTTCGATGCTCCGGAGAAGGATTATTGCGGAAATTGCAGCCGCTGCATACAGGCTTGTCCGACCGGCGCAATTGTGGCCCCGCATGTCCTCGATGCGCGGCTCTGCATCTCATACCTGACGATCGAGCTGCGTGGTCCCATCCCGCAGCGCCTGCGTCCTCTGATGGGGAATCGGATCTATGGTTGTGATGACTGCCAGGAGGTGTGTCCCTGGAACCGGTTTGCGGTCAAGACTGCAGAAAGGGCCTTTAGCCCCAGAGAGGAGAATCTTATGCCGGATCTTCTATCGCTGGTTCGGATGACGCCCGGGGAGTTCAAACGCAGGTTCGAGAACAGCCCGATTCTACGGGCGACGCGAGACGGATTTATCAGAAATGTTGTGGTCGCGCTTGGGAATTCCGGCAAAAGCGAAGCGATTCCGGCTCTGAAGAACGCGCTTCAGGATTCAAGCCCGGACGTGCGTAATCATGCCCGGTGGGCGATTGAACAAATTACGAATTACGAATTGAAGAAAAGCTGGCCCGCTTTCAATTCGTAATTCGTCATTCGTAATTATTTTATAGCTGCGTGGATGAATGGCTTCCAGTCGGTTCCAACATTCCAATTTCTTTGGGAATATCTCAAAATTTGATTCCGGGCGCTCCATTAGTTTTTGAGGTCCGGGAGAACTGATCGTGAGGCGAATGCGTCCCACGCGGCCCCTTCCAATTTTCGACCGGCTCCTGGATAAAATGAAGTCGGTATTGATGATTTGATTCAACGACAAGTCTTTTGTAAGTATCGCGGCGGATTTTGACGATACTATTGAGGAGGAGGGCAGTTCGGCCCTACCCGACCTCTATCCGTGTGTTTTCTTTAGGTGCCTGATGGAATCGGACCCGGAAAATAAACAAGATGCCGCTTCGCCGCTGGAATCCCAATCGCCCAGCGTTGAACAGGAACTGGAACTTCTTAAGAAGAAGTATGACGATTTGTGTGGCCAAATGGACGGGATAATGATGGAGACCATGGAACGATCCAACCGGATTGTCCTGGAATCTGAGATATCCAACATCATCATTAACCAGGTCTTCAATGCGTCAAATGACGGGATTTGGGCTGTTGACAAGAACTTCAAGGTCATTCGAGTCAACAGCAAGCTGCTCGATCTGCTCGGACTTCCTGCCAAAGAAGTTTTGGGGAGCAAATGCTACGATCTGTTCATGGGCTTGTGCCGCGGTGAGGAGGGGTGTCCCATGGAACGAATCGCCGCAGGCGAGCGAATGGTGGAACAGGAAAAGGTCCTCACCTTCAGATCCGGGAAGGAGATCCCATTCATGGTAACCGGCACTCCGTTGTCCGGCCTGGATCAAAGCACCATCGGGATGGTGGAAACCTTTACGGACATCACGGAAAGAAAAAACGCCCAGAAACGTCTGCAGCAGTCCAATAGAGAGTTGGAGCGACTGGCAACAGAAGATGGCCTTACCAAGCTTTATAACCGGCGTCATTTTGACTACTATCTGAATATGGAGTGGCGCAGGCAGATTCGAGCGAACAATCAGATTGCATTGATCATGTGCGATGTGGATTTTTTCAAGAAATACAACGACCAATATGGGCATCAAGCTGGGGATGCCTGCCTGCAATTGGTGGCCGATTCCATTCGCACATGTGTGAACCGGTCAACGGATTTGATCGCGCGATATGGAGGAGAGGAATTTGCCATTGTTATGCCGGAAACAGATATCGACGGAGCCCGGCACATAGCGGAAATGATTCAGCATGAGCTACTGCTATTGCGGATTCCCCACAGTCGTTCTTCCGTTGCTCCGTATGTGACGATCAGCTGCGGCATTGATTCCATGTTTCCCTCCGCCAATACCAAACCGCAGACGCTGATCCAAAGAGCCGACCAGGCGCTCTACCGTGCCAAGAAAAAGGGCCGGAATTGCGTTGTGTTGTTCCATGAGTTGGCCGCCCATCCCTTGTCTGTTGCCTAAGAGTTTCCTTTGGTTTACGCGTAAACTTCAAACCCTGGATCGCCGATAATATTCGACTAGATGGGAAACAAGTTCTACCGCGATCCTAAAACAGGGGAAATTCTGCCGGAGAGGCGCTCGGGAATCGCTCGCCGAAGTCCGTCAAAAATTTATTGGGCATTTGTCGGTTCTTTTCGGAGAAGAAAGAGCAAGGGACGCCGGGCGACGGATAAAGGTGCATACGTCGATGTCTATGATGCACGCAGCTGGTTCATCGCGATCGCCGTGCTCTTTATGTCATGCTTGGATGCTTTGCTGACGGGATTCCATTTGACTAGAGGAACGGCTCGTGAATTGAATCCTGTTATGCATTCTGTGATCAGTCGCGGCGGGTTGTCGGCGTTCTTCGCGGTGAAAGCTGCAATGACCGTCTTTCCAGTGGCCGTCATATTGATCCATAAAGAATGGGCTTTGGGAAGATTCGCCGCCCGTCTGTGTTTTTGGGCTTACGTCCTTCTTTGCCTCTACCACGCGTATTTGATTTATGCGGGCCATTCCATTAAAAGCTAAAGGAAACACGGCGACAGGCTAGTGTTCCGCATTGTCGTTTACGGGTTTACGCGTTAACCCGCGAACTCGTAAACGGTTATACTAGAGAAGGAGGTATCCATGAATCTTCGTCGAAGTGTGCTCTATGTTCCGGGCGACAGCAAAAAGATGCTGCAGAGAGCCGCCGAAGTCGATTCGGATGTCCTTTTGCTGAACCTGGAAGACGGCGTCGCATCCTCGCAAAAGGATGCTGCCAGGGAGAACATCGCAGAGGCGTTGAAGAACACGAATTTTGGTGCGCGCGAAACCGTGGTTCGGATCAATAGCCTGAATTCAGTGGTCGGACGAAACGACTTGGCCAAAATCGTCCCCCTGCACCCTCACGGCATATGCCTGCCGAAGGTCGAGAAACCGGCGGACATAAAATGTGCCGAATCCGCAATTCTGGATCTGGAAGCCGGCAACGGCTTGCGTAAAGGAAGCACCCGACTTCATGCGATGATCGAATCGGCCGCCGGATTACTCCACTCGCCGGAAATCGCAATCGCGTCCGACAGAATGGCGTCACTGATTTTTGGATCCGCCGATTACGTTAGCGATGTTCGATGCCAGCCGGGCGAGGATCGCATGGAATTGCTTTTGGCGCTCCAGATGATTGTGACTGCAGCACGTTCCGCGGCGATTGATGCCATCGATGCGCCCTGCTTTGATATTCGCAATCACAACCTCCTCGAAAACGAATCGATTCATGCTCGTCGGCTTGGTTTTGACGGCAAGAGCGCTCTCCATCCGGGCCAGCTCGAAACCATCAATCGCATTTTCGATGTGACTCCTGAGGAAATCGCATGGGCCGAAAAAACCCTGGTGGAACTCGATCTTGCCGAAAACAGAGGGAAAGCGCTGACGACCGTCGACGGCAAATTATTGGACAACCCCCACCGGGCTGCTGCCGAGCGGATCCTCCGCCGGCAAAAACGGTGACAGCCACCGATGTCCCCAAATTCAAAACAGTGCCGGCTAATTAAAACGGGGACACCGGTGGCTGTCACCGTTTTCGCCGTGGTACACTAATCGTTCGAATGTCGATCAGGAGGTAATCAGTTTCCAGATGAACAGATTCAAGGGTATCAACCGCTACATTCTGAGTGACGCGTTGAGAGAGATCGTCAATGCCGCCATCGTCCTGCAACGCCCTCTCTTGCTGAAAGGAGAGCCGGGCACAGGGAAGACCGAACTTGCGCAGGTGATTGCGGAAGATCTTAAGCTGCGCCTCATTCGATGGAACATCAAATCCACTTCGAAAGCCAGCGAAGGATTGTACGTTTACGATACCGTCCAGCGGCTGAACGACTCACGCTTTCACGACAAGGATGTTTCGGATATCAAGCAATATATCAAACTGGGGAAATTGGGAGAGGCGCTCCGTTCCGAAGAACAGGTTGTGCTCCTTATTGATGAAATCGATAAGGCCGACCTGGAATTTCCGAACGATCTTCTATTTGAATTGGATCAGATGAGCTTCGATATCGTGGAGACCGGCGAGTATTTCAAGGCCAAACACCGTCCCATCGTTGTAATCACAAGCAACAGTGAGAAGGAATTGCCGGACGCTTTTCTTCGGCGCTGTCTGTTCCACTACATCGATTTTCCCGATTCATCCATGATGGAGAAAATTGCCAAGGTTCACTTCCCGAATTTACGGCACAACCTTCTTTCTCAAATTGTTGCGCGCTTCTACTTCATCCGTCAAAGGCATGAATTGAAGAAACGGCCCTCGACCAGCGAGCTCCTCGATTGGATCCAGGCGATTCTGGCCGGCGGGATCACGGAAGAAGAGTTGAACAAGCGTCTACCGTTCCTCGGCGTGTTGCTGAAAACGGAAGACGATGTGGCCAAAGTGGCGGTGCACTAGGGTCTGCGAAAGAGCTTCGGTATGTTCGTTAACTTGTTTAAAGCCTTGAAGCGGCGCGGCGTCCCGGTCACCTTCAACGAGTGGATGGTTCTGCAGAACGCGCTTTCTGAAAACCTGGCGGATAGTTCTCTGACCCGGTTCTATTATCTTGCACGGGCTATTCTGATCAAGACTGAAGCGCATTTTGACAAATACGATCAGGCCTTCCTGGACTGCTTCGGCCATATCGATTCCGATGAAGATCTCATCCGCACGATAGAAGAGAGATTGCTCAAGCTTCCGCCTCTCGAGTTGAGCGAAGAAGAAAAGCAAATGGTGGAGCAACTGTCTCTGGAGGAAGTCCGGGCAAGATTTCTGGAGCAGCTGCGAAATCAGGATGACGAGCTGCACGTGGGAGGGAATAAAGCGATAGGAGTCCGCGGCCGTTCCACTCACGGCGCCTGGGGATACAACCCGGCAGGGGTCCGGATTGGTCAGCATGAGGGCCGCTTGCGCAGCGCGATTCAGATCGCGGAACAGCGCAGCTTCAAGAATTATCGGGACGACGTGATCCTGGATACCCGGTCGATCAAGACGGTCCTTAGCTATATCCGGCAGGTCGTGCGCGAAGGGCCGAAAGACTCGCTTGATGTCGACGGCACGATCGATGCAACCTGCCGGAATGCCGGGGAACTGGAATTTATCTGGGACAGAGCCAAAAAGAAGAGAATCAAGCTTATGCTCCTGATGGATGCGGGCGGGACGATGGCTCCCCACACCGATCTCGTCAGCCGGCTCTTTTCCGCAGCCAAGGACATAGTCAAAGATCTGCAGTTCTATTACTTTCACAACTGCGTGTATCAAGAGCTGTACACGGATATATGGCAGATGAAAGCCGTCTCCACTAGAAAGGTCTTGGACCAAACCAGCCGGAATTACAAGGTCATTCTGGTGGGTGATGCGTACATGGCGCCGAGCGAATTATTGAGCCCCAACGGCGCGATCGACTACTGGTATCGCAATGACCGGCCCGGAGTCGAATGGCTGATGGATATCCGGAGGCGGTTTAGAAAAGTGATCTGGCTGAATCCGGAGCCGGAGCAGTGGTGGCCCTCAGTCCCCTCAACACGCATGATCCGGAACATATTTCCGATGTATGAGCTGACGCTTTCCGGGATGCGCTCCGGCGCCCGAGCATTGATAAAGCAGTAGGCAGTCGGCAGTGGGCTCAAGTGACCCACTGCCTACTGCCGACTGCCTACTACTACGCTGCGTTCTGGGCGATGCGGAAAATTGCGATGTAACGGACCGTTGCCAGACAGCGGGTTGGAGAAAACACCGCCAGATCCAGCTCGACATAATGGTTTCCCTTGTGTTCGAACTTGTCCTGAACCCGGCCGCGTGTCTGAATCGTGCATTCTTCTTCCTGAACGTGAAAGTGCTGCACCCGGCAGGAAACGTCTACCCATGCCTGGATCGCATAGTTGGCCGCCAGAATCTGACCTGCACGGCTAACCAGCCATCCCGGATGCAATGTCTTTTCATAAAGAGGATGCAGATCTCTGATCGACTTCCGGCAATACTGCCAGTGCACGTTCCACGTGAACTCCGAGAAAACGGGATTGAGACTTTCGCCAACCTGCAGTGATTCGAGAGAAAGGGGCCGGTAAGGCTTGCCGCGACCTGCCGGAAAATCATCGATGGATGGTTCAGGCAAAAGGCTTCCCGAAGGCAGTTGCGCTGCTCCAATGCCGCAAAGCGCTCCCTGATTGTTTGAAGCCTGGTAGTCCACCCGCAGGGTTCCGTTCTGTTCCAGCGAGCTCACAACTCCACTGATCCGAATCTCCTCTCCGTCGTAGACAGGGCGAACGAAGCGCACATCCGCGGAGCCGCGTTCCAGCCAGTCCCTGCCAAAAGAATCCGTCAAGGTGCGCGACATATAGGCGAACACAAAAAAGCCGGAAACCAGCCCCGCACGAAATCCATTGCGACGCGCATATTCGTCGTC
>JBEKKY010000245.1:0-5921 GCA_050010475.1 Acidobacteriota bacterium
CGAATTGGTAACGTTCTTCCATAGCACTGGTCTTCCTCCATGGCATTCCCGCCCCCTCCTTTCGGGATGCCATCTTAAAGAAGTGTTACCTATGTGCTCGGATCATTCCGTTACCTATGTCCCCGGTTCGGACCAGAGAGTAGCCCCGGCCGTAAGGCCGGGGAATATCATTAGCATAAAAATGAGCGCCGAAGGCGCGGCACCTTGCATCCATACCCCAATTTCGAAATCGAGGTTTAGAAAATGCTGTCTACACATCTGTCAAATCCGTGGCGTTTTTTTATGGGAAGGTGCGGATGATGTCGTCCATGGTGCCGAATCTCCCGTCAGGACCTGCCGACCTGATGACAATCGAATCGGGCCCGGTGCGTTCCGCCTGCAGCGGGCGCTTCCACGCATCCAGTCGAATCAGCGGTGTTAGATAATTGGGCGACAGCGCATCGGACAGGCTTAAATAATCCTTGAACGCGGGGAGCACGCCGCTGGATTCCCGGTATTTCCCGATTGCTTCTGCAATCCGGTCCAGCATTTCCCGAGTCTGAGCAATTTTCACTTCATCCAGGGCTCGAACAAAATTGTCCACCTTTTCCCACTGGCCGTGCCCCAGGCGAACTTCGCGGACCACCCAGACACCCCGGTGTTTTTCGAGTCGGAATGCGGCTTTCAGTGTGGTCTCGGCGATCGCTTCTGATCCGCTTACCTGCGTGATATTTACAACTTCGAGATCGTTTTTTTGCAGAGTTACCTCAGGAATTTCCATGATCAGGTCCCTTGCGAGATGCTTGTTCATGGAACGCCCGCCGCAACCAGTCAGCAATAAGACCGAAAATAGAATATGCCGGATCCGCATGGTTGCAAGATACAGTATGGAAAGGATGTGGACAAGTGCCTCGTTTCCCGTTCCCCGTTTTCCGTTCCCCGTTCAAACCGCTTGTCATCCGAAAACTGGGTTTTTGCCTTCGCTTGACGAGGTACCGTCATACAAACCGAACAATCGAGTGCTACACAACGGGGAACGGCGAACGGAAAACGGGGAACGCAAAAAAAGAGGGGCCGAATCCAGGATCGGCCCCTCCGGGAATGTAAGGTGCGAAGGGATTCTTTTTAATAATAAATACTCGGGCTATTTCAATATGTTTCAAAAAAAATCGTTCCCCGTTCCCCGTTCCCCGTTGAAATCCCTTGTCATAGGAAATCTTGATTTTCCGCTTAAGCTTGTATGGTTCTATCATTGGAACCAAAGTCACCGTTCACAACCCTTGAGTGCAGTGCGACGTAAACGGGGAACGGGAAACGGGAAACGATTTCCACTGCATCCTTCATCCAGTATCCTGTATCCTGTATCCGTAAACCACAATCCCATGGATGCGACAAAAAGCCAGCGAAGCGTCGATTCCCCGGTGCAATTCCTTAAAGGAATCGGTCCGCGCCGTTCCGAAATGCTTTCCGTCCACGGAATCCGCACCATCGGCGATTTGATTGGGTATATGCCATTTCGCTACGAAGACCGTACGCAGTTTCGCCCGATCCAGTCGCTGCGCGAGGGGGAATGGGTTCTGATTCGCGGTGAAATCTGCAGCATTGGAGGTTTTGACGCCCGGCGCCGAGGATTTTCAGTATTCGAGATACTTGTCAGGGACGGGAAAGGGAGTGTGCGGGTCAAGTTTTTCAACCAGCCTTATTTGCGGCGTGTCTATCAGCCCGGCATGAAGCTCGTCATTTATGGCCAGGTGAAGAAGGATTCCTATGCCCACGGCTCTCTGGGATTCATGAACCCTGAGTGTGAAATCCTGGAGGAAAACCACGCCGGGCCATCCTTGCACTCGGGGCGAGTAGTTCCGATTTATCGCAGACTCGGAGACCTGAGAACGCGCACATTGCGCCAGATCATGTATTCAATCGTGTCAGCTCTCCCTCCGGATATTCCGGATGCAGTCCCGACATATCTCTGCAAGCAGCTGCGGCTTCTCCCAAAAGCGAAGGCGATCCAGCAGCTCCATTTCCCTGGGCTCAAGGGCGCAACTCCAGGAGAACGGCAAAAGGAGCTTGATCTTCTAAACGCCGGGATTTCCCCGGCGCACAAGCGGTTGATCTTCGAAGAACTTTTCCAATTGCAGGTTGGAATCGGGATGGTTCGCCGGAACCGGGTACGGCATACAAAGGAGCGCAAGTTTCAACTGGGCGAAAGAGTGCGGCTGGCAATTAAAAAAGTCCTTCCTTTTCATCCAACCGAAGCTCAAAAACGCTCGCTCCGGGAAATAGCCGAAGACATCTGCTCCCCTCATCCCATGAGCCGCCTGCTTCAGGGAGATGTGGGGTCAGGGAAAACCATTGTGGCGGCTCAGGCTTCCATCATCGCTGTCGAGAATGGGTGCCAGGTCGCCATTATGGCGCCGACAGAAATTCTTGCAGAACAGCATTATTTTTCTTTCCGCCGCCTCCTTGCTCCAGTCGAATACCGCCTTGATCTGCTCAAAGGGGGCCTTTCGGCAAAGGAGAAACAGCAGGCTCGCGATCGCATCAGAAATGGGCAGACCCAGATAGTGATCGGCACTCACGCATTAGTCCAGGAAGATGTCGAATTCAAAAACCTTTCCCTGGTGGTGATCGACGAACAACACAGGTTCGGTGTCGTTCAGCGAAACATCCTGAAGGAGAAAGGAAAATATCCGGACGTCCTTGTCATGACTGCCACCCCGATCCCGCGCTCTCTTGCGCTGACGCTTTACGGAGATCTGGACGTCTCCGTTATTGATCAGATGCCTCCCGGCAGAAAACCGATCGAAACGTTGTCGTACGAAGAGAAAGACCGAAGGGAGGCTTTTGGTGAAATCCGGCGGACGGTAGATGCCGGGCACCAGGCGTATGTGGTTTATCCCTTGGTGGAGGAATCGGAAAAATCGGACCTGCGCGCTGCCACCGAAATGGCCGAATATCTTCAATCGGAAGTTTTTCCCGACCTGCGGATCGGTCTTCTCCATGGGCGCATGAAGAGCGCCGAAAAGGAGAAGAGGATGGCTGCATTTGCGGGTGGCGAAATTCAGGTCCTGGTCTCGACTACGGTCATAGAGGTCGGCGTCGATGTTGCCAACGCAACTCTCATGGTCATCGAACACGCGGAACGCTTTGGACTTGCCCAGCTGCACCAGCTTCGGGGGCGGGTCGGGCGCGGCGCCACGCAATCCATGTGCATCCTTGTGGGGGACGTGAAAACCAACCCGGAAGCGCGCCGGCGACTGGAAATAATGTGTGAGACGAACGATGGCTTCCGGATTGCAGAGGTGGACCTCGAGTTGCGCGGTCCCGGAGAGATGATCGGGACCCGGCAATCAGGAATTCCGGCGTTCAAGTATGCCAATCTGATCCGCGACAAGCGCGCACTGGAAGTCGCGCGCGATGAAGCTGCCGGATTCCTGGACAGACTGTGCACGCGGCCCGACGATGAATGCCGCCGTGTGGCATTTTTTATCCGGCAGCAATGGAAGGATCATTTTGGGTTGGCAATGACAGGGTGAAGGGAATTACGAATGACGAATTAAAGCCAGGATTGTTTGTTTCAATTCGTCATTCGTAATTCGTCATTCGTAATTTAGATTATGAGAGTGATTTCCGGGAAGTACAAAGGGAGAAGACTCAAAGGGCCGGAAGGGCTGGAACTGAGGCCGACGGGAGATCGGCTGAAGGAAACCCTCTTCAACATCCTCGGTCCAAAGATTGCCGGCGCATCCGTGCTGGACGTTTTCGGCGGAACCGGTGCGATCGGCATAGAAGCGCTGAGCCGGGGTGCGGGCGAAGTGACATTCATCGAGAGCTCCATAGCTGCGAATCGGCTGATTGTGCAGAATCTTAAGCTCTGCGGCATCGAGACAGGCTATCGCATTTTGAAGGAAGATGTGTTTCCTGCCCTGCGTTCGCTGGCCCGGCAGGGATTCAAGGCAGGCGTTGCGTTTTTCGATCCGCCTTACGATTGGAAACCCTACCGTGATCTGCTGGAGATTGCATTTAACCGGGATATTTTGTCGGGCGGCGGTCTTGCGGTAATCGAGCATTACCGGAAAGCATCTCTTCCGGAATCTGGAGACGGATTCCATCGGTCGCGAATCGTACGTCAGGGGGACCACTGCCTCAGCTTCTATGAAGGAGTCAGTCCTCATGTCGCTCCTCCGTTCCGACTTCTGACTTCTGACGTCTGACTTCTGCTTTTTCCCTGCAGAAACTTGCGAAGCTGCTTCAATCCCTGCTTGCTCCGGTGCCGGAGTGTGGAATACGGAATCCCGTTCGTCATCCCCACGTCCCGTATCGAGAGTCCGCGGGATTCCAGGATGGTTAGACGCAACGCTTCGTATTGCTTTGGTGGAAGGCGCTTCAGCCCCTGATCAAGAAGATATAGAATCTGTTCTTTTTCATCCAATTTTTCCGATTCTTCCATGCAGGAAAAAGGACTGGAGAGATTGGATGGAAGCAGAACCTGCTCGTTAATCGGAGCCTGTCTCCTGCGCTCCCTTTTTCTGCAATTGTAGAGCTCGAGCGCGGCATTCCCGATCGCTCGTCCTAGATACATCCGAACCTGATCCTCCGATCCAAAAGACAGATCTCGCGCAAGCACCCTGCGCACCGCCTCCTGGACTACGTCCTCTGCATCGGCTTCGTTTCTCAGTATTGCCAAAATGAATCTCAGCCACTTCCCGGCATTGTTTTGGATGATGGATCCCAATGCGGTCCTCAAAGTCTCCGCCTGCAAGGTTTGTTCCGCGTGCATGTTTTTTTAGCTCAAACGGGCCTGGCGCTGTTAGTAAGAGGGCGCTGTTGAACACTGCTATTGTTTCGTGACCAGGCTTTGTATTTCAGGCAAATTGTGGTGGAACGTGATTCATAATCGGGCTTTCACGAAAATCCATCGGGAACTGGTTCTGGCGCTCGAATCGGCGCGGATGCGGCTTGCGGTGGCCATTGCTTCAGAAACCAAGTCCACTCCGCCGGATCGGCGGCGGTATTACCTGGATACATCGGACCGGATTCGTCGGTTCATCAAGAGCCTGCGCAAGGGAGACCCTGACGTCCTGCAGCAGAGGCAGGCATGGGTGCAGGCGCTCGATGCTCTCAACCGGCTTCCGGTTCACAGCAAAGCCCTCCTGCTTTGCCAGGTTCTCCGCGAAATTGTGACAACCCTGGGATCCCCATTGGAATAATCCGTGCACCCAGGTTCAGGCATTAACGCGTGAACCCGTAAACCCGTGAACGCCTCAACGCGGAGCCCAAACTCTTGCATTTGATCGCGCCTTGCACCTATAATCCGCTGTACTTTGCGGGAAGCTAACACTAAACGATGGAAACTCGAGCTGTTTATCCTGGGTCTTTTGATCCTGTTACCAATGGTCACATCGACCTGATTCAAAGGAGCGCCGCTCTCTTTGACCAGGTTATTGTTGCGATTCTGAGGAACACCGAAAAAACTCCTCTCTTCACGGTTGAGGAGCGGACAGAAATGCTCGAGGAAGCGGTTCGTGATCTCAAGAATGTTTCCGTGACTTCGTTTGCCGGTCTGCTCGTCGATTTTGCCCTGCAGATCCAGGCTTCCGTCATCGTTCGCGGCATCCGGGCCATATCCGACTACGAATACGAACTGCAAATGGCGCTGATGAACCGCAGACTTTCGAATAAAGTCGAAACCGTATTTATGCTGCCTGCTGAATCCTATTCCTTCCTGAGCTCCAAACTGGTCAAGGAGATCGCGCAACTCGGAGGATCCATCCGTGGATTTGTTCCTGCAGATGTTGAGAAACGGCTTCGCGACAAGTTCCGGATCGAATAGGAAATTAAGAACGGGATTTTCCTGCGCTTTTTGCAATAGGAGTGATTTTTGGAGAACAGTCCGTTGTTGCCTCCGGTAGTGGATGAGCGCAACTCCTGCAAGCGTGCTT
>JBEKKY010000246.1:0-5899 GCA_050010475.1 Acidobacteriota bacterium
GAAGCGGCGGATCGGATCTCGCGTGAAATGATTACGCACGTTCTGTGTGGAATTCCGACCGGCTGCCTCTTCGATTCAATCAGGCCCACGCCGCACAAGCAAGTCATCTACTGGCCCAGCCTGATTCCGAAAACAGCCGTCAACCCGCAGGTCAAGATTGCTGGAGGAGCATGATGAAAGAGCTGCCTCTCGCGAAAATTGCGCATGGGCGCAGCGGAGACAAAGGGGACACCCTCAACTGCGGCATTATCGCCAGAAAACCCGAATACTACAGCGTAATTGCCGAGCAGGTCACAGCAGAGCGTGTAAAGGCCCATTTCGGTGATTTCTGCAAAGGATCGGTTACACGCTATGACCTGCCTAAAATCGGCGCATTCAATTTCGTGCTTACCCATGCGTTAGGAGGCGGGGGGACGGCGTCTTTGCGCCTTGATCCGCAAGGCAAAACCTACGCTGCCGCGTTGATGAGAATGAGAGTTCAAGTCCCGGACGACTGGGATGTGTAGCGCGAAACAGGCCTGTTTTCCCAAAAGGGGCAGGGTCAATTAACGGACTTGAAAAACGCCACGGATTCACGCGGATTCCATCTGCGAAATGCATGGAATCCGTGACGTTTTTATTTTTGTTGCATGAGGCGTTGCCGTAAGGCGTTATCGGTCGCAAGATCGATCGCGGTCCAGGCCATCGCGAGAGCGCCGTCGTACACAGCCTTATCTGCAGAATCCGTTCTGCAGCTTGCGGTAAACTCACGTTGATGATTCAGTGCCGGCAGAGATTGAATCCCAATCATGGGATGGATCGAAGGAATCGTCAGCGAAACATTCCCCATGTCGGTCGAGGCAACCGCCTTCTGATTCACCACATCGAAAGGCGGGAAGATGCGCCCCAGCGATTCCGCGTTGCGCCGGTAGTGCGCTGCAATATCCGGGTTGTGGATCATTTGGGAATAGGGCTTATCCCCTCCGACAATCTCGAGCCTTGATCCCGTGGCAATAGCGCCCGCCTCAAAACACCGGTAAACGCGCGGCCGGAGTCGTTCCAGGTCATCCAGAGTATCCCCTCTCACGATATAGCGCGCCTTCGTGAACGCGGGGATTACATTCGGGGCGTCGCCTCCATGCGTGATGATTCCATGAATGCGATCCGACGGGAGGATATGTTGGCGCAACAGTCCTATGGCGGTCTGCGCAATAGTCAGTGCATCCGCCGCATTGATCCCCAATTCAGGAAAGGAAGAGGCGTGCGCTTCTTTTCCGACGTATTGAACCTCGAACATGGAAGCGGCGATAATCTTCGGAGTTAATACGTCGAAGGGCGCCGGGTGCACCATCATAGCAGCGTGAATTCCGGCAAACGCTCCTCTTTCAAGCAGCAGGATCTTCCCTCCTCCATCCCCTCTTTCCTCCGCGGGCGTACCCGTCACCGTTACCGTCAGGCCGACTTCATCGGCTACGGTGGAAGCCGCTATTCCAGCGCCTACGGCCGCTGCCGCAATGATATTGTGTCCGCAGGCGTGTCCGATTTCCGGCAGCGCGTCATATTCGGCGCAAATGGATACGTGAAGAGGCCCTTTTCCCGCCGTGGCCAGGAACGCCGTCGGAAGATCGTAAACACCCGTCTTCACATCAAAACCCTCTGCAGACAGAATCTCCGAGATCCAAGCGGCGGCTTTCACTTCTTCGAAACCGGTTTCCGGATATGCATGGATCTTATGACTCAGCTCAATGAGACGCGGACGCAAAAAGTTCAGTTTTTGCAAAGCTGCGGTCTTGGGATCCATGATCCATCCTCCTATATCGGTCTTATGATACCTTTAACGAGCCCGGCGAGGCTTTGAATAAAAAAACTCAATCTCCTTGCACTCGGGGTCGGGGTCGGAATCGGGGTTGGTCTTTTAAGTCATCAATTCGATACCGATTCCGATACCGACCCCGACCCCGACCCCGATTTATTTTACTAGCCGCAAGAGGTCGGAAGCACAAACTCTCGAAGAATCTCAAACTTTGGCGGATGTTGTATTAGAATGGATGCGCTAGGAGAAACAACCGATGCTGGTAATGATGAAGTTGCACGCCTCAAACAAAGAAATTGAGGCGGTCTGCCGCAAAATAGAGGAAATGGGTTACAAGGCGCATCCGATTCCAGGAAGCACCCGGACGGCAATAGGAATAACCGGCAACCAGGGACCGATCGAAACAGCCGCCCTCGAATCTCTTCCGGGAGTCGGGGAGTGCGTCCCGGTTTCCAAGCCTTATAAGCTTGTGGGACGCGAGCTGAAAGAAGAGACAACCGTCATTGATCTTGGAGACGGAGTGCGCATCGGCGGGAAAGAACTGGCGATTATTGCAGGTCCGTGCGCCGTCGAGACTCGTGAACAAACCCGGGCAATAGCGGCAGCAGTGTCGGCGGCGGGCGCGCGGCTGTTTCGGGGAGGCGCATACAAGCCACGTACATCTCCGTACAGTTTCCAGGGACTTGCGGAAGACGGCCTGAAAATTCTGGCGGAAATCCGCCGCGATTTCGGATTAAAGATCGTTACCGAAGCAATCGACGTTGAAAGCCTGGATCTGGTGGAGCGCTATGCCGACGTTATCCAGATCGGGGCGCGAAACATGCAGAATTTTTCTCTTTTGAGGCGGGCCGGCAAATCGCAACGTCCGGTCCTCTTGAAACGGGGGATTTCGGCGACACTCGATGAATTGCTGATGGCAGCCGAATACATCCTCGCCGAAGGCAACTACAACGTCATTCTGTGCGAACGAGGGATCCGGACTTTCGCAGATCACACGCGCAATACGCTTGATTTGAGCGTTATCCCCGCTGTCCAGAGGCTGAGCCATTTGCCGATCATCGTGGATCCCAGTCACGGCACCGGCCGGCGGGAAAAGGTCCTGCCGCTTTCGCGCGCAGCCATTGCCGTCGGGGCCGACGGTTTGATGATCGAGGTCCACCACAAGCCAGAAGAGGCATTGTCAGACGGCAATCAATCCATTCAGCCGCCTGAGTTGGAACAACTGATGACTCAGATTCGCCAGATTGCATCAGTGCTGGGCCGATCGGTGAACGTTCCATCCTTTCGTCACTGACGGATCATCCTTCCTCGGACCGGCCCATGAATATACTCCTCACTGGCTCTACCGGACTTATCGGATCTGAACTCGGTTCTTACCTCTCGGGAAACCGCCACCATGTCATTCGACTGGTTCGCCGCCCAACGGCGCGAACCGATGAGATTAGCTGGGACCCGGCGTCGGGGACATTGGATGTTCAGGCTATCGAGGGACTGGATGCGGTAGTCCATCTGGCAGGTGAAAACATCGCATCCGGCAGGTGGACGGCACGGAAAAAACGCCGGATTTGGGACAGCAGAATTCAAGGCACTCAGCTCCTCGCCCGGTCTTTATCGAGCCTTTTTGATCCGCCCAAGGTCCTCGTCAGTATCTCCGCAATCGGCTATTACGGCGATCGCGGCGAAGAGCAATTGGCGGAAGAAAGCGAGCCGGGAACAGGTTTTCTTCCGGAGCTCTGCCGCGAGTGGGAGGCGGCAACTCACCCGGCAGTCATTCGAGGAATTCGCGTAGTGACCCCGAGGGTAGGAATGGTGTTGAGCGCCAAAGGTGGAGCGTTGAGCCGGATGCTCCCCCTCTTTCGCGCGGGAATTGGCGCCAGGATTGGCAACGGGCGGCAATATATGAGCTGGATTGCGATCGATGATCTGGTCGGTGTGATCAACCACGCAATTTTCAATGAGTCCCTCCGGGGTCCCGTGAATGCCGTTTCGCCGAACGCCGTAACCAATTGGGAATTTTCTCAGGCATTGGGACGCGTATTTTCGCGCCCGGTCCGGTTTTCGGTGCCCTCGGCAGCATTACGCATTCTTTTCGGGAAAATGGGCGATGAGGTTCTGCTTTCGAGTGCCAGGGTCATTCCGGCACGGCTGGCGCAATCGGGCTTTAAATTTCAGTTCACCGAACTGGAACCCGCGCTGCGCCACATACTTCAGCAACCGATAATCTGAGGCCGGTTCATTGGCGACCCCAAAACGAACTTCGCCGGCATCGAATGCGCCGGATCCGAGACTGCGATTCGATCCGTTCGGATTCCGGAAGTTTTCCCGCGATTTCTTTCGGCAGGATACGGTTTCGGTTGCTCGGGCAATCATCGGAGCATGGCTGGCCCGGAGACATAAGAACCATTGGTACGGAGCGCGCATTGTCGAGACGGAGGCATATCTTGGCGCCATCGACGCGGCAGCGCACTCCTGGCGGGGGCGAAGGACGCCACGAGTCGAGCCAATGTATCTGGACGGCGGACATCTGTACGTATTCCTTGTCTACGGAATGCATTCGTGCGCAAATGTGGTGACGGGACCGGCCGGCGTTGCCGAGGCGGTTTTGCTCAGGGCTGCGGAAGGACCCGAAGGAACCCCGCCAAAATTTCTGAGCGGGCCCGGAAGGCTTTGCGCTGCGTTCGGAATCACAGTGGCGGCCAGCGGCATCGATTTGCTTTCCGGCGGCGATCTGCGCCTATTCCAGGGACAACAAAGAAATATCGGGATATCGAAGCGAATCGGGGTTGAATACGCAGGGGAAGCCGCCGATTGGCCTTTGCGTTTCTTTGATAAAGATTCTGCCGCCGTTTCCGGCCCCCTTCGGCTTAGAACCGACCTCTAAGATCCTATTGAAATTGTGAACCAAAAACAGCTGCTAATTGTCTCTTTATCAGAAGGCTTTGCCGAAAACTCCAAAACGGGAAATCAACCCATGCGGACCCGCTCTATGCTCATGATGATGGCGGCTTTGCTTTTTCTAAGCGGATTTTCCGGTTTTTCTCAGGACCAGACCATCCGTGTGCAGGTCGAGATGGTCTCACTTCCGGTCGTCGTGACAGACTCGGCCGGAAATCATGTAAAGAACCTCAGGGCGGAAGATTTCAGCGTATTTGAAGATGGGGTTCTCCAGGACATTGCAGGTTTTGGAGCCGTGGAAGAACCCATCTCCGTTGCTCTCATGCTGGACGTGAGCGGAAGCACCGAGTTCGAGCTGAGAAGAATCCAGGACGATGCAACCTGGTTTGTAACCATGTTGCGGCGCGACGACTCGGTCGCCATTCTCTCGGTAGCCGATGAGGTGAAATTACTCGAGCAATTCAGTATCTATCACATCAAAAAGACGGACAAAATCCGGCAATTACAGCCTGGAGGCCTAAGCGCAGTTTATGACGGCGTCCGGTTTGCCCTCGATAGAGTACTGAAGCTGGAATACGGCCGCAAGGCACTGGTCTTTTTCAGCGACGGCGTGGACAACCGGAGTGATGCGACGAGAGAGCAGACTCTGGAGCTGGCCCGTCAGAGCGACGTCCCCATCTACTGCATTTACTTCAATACGGCAAAAGACCGAATGAAGTGGGTGCCCGGCACAATCGGTCGCGGAGTGATCTTACCGCCTCCGACCGAAAAGCTTCCCGAATATGCCGCCGGATTTGAGTACATGCGGGATCTTTCCGACTATAGCGGCGGACTCTTTTTCGACGCATCGCGCATGGGAAGCTTGGGATCTGCGTTCAGAAAGATTATTGATGAACTGTCCAATCAGTACAGCATCGGTTATTACCCCACGATCGGGGATCGCGACGGAAGATATCGCCGGGTCGAGGTGAGAGTAAACAAGCCGGGAATGCATGCACGCACAAAACCGGGTTATTATCACAAGTAACAATGTGTAGGGGCGACCGGCCGGCCGCCCCCTACAGGCATGTGCGTCAAGCTAAGGAGAATTGTCCAGAGCGCTGAAAGCGCGAAACAGCAAAGCCCAGGGCGCAAGCCCTGGGAAGGGCATGCGTATGAACCAAGCCCTGAAAGGGAGGCACAGGTTTTTGCAGATCGTTTTCGATCAGGAGT
>JBEKKY010000247.1:0-5882 GCA_050010475.1 Acidobacteriota bacterium
TGTAATTTATGGTTTAAGAGAGGCCGGCCATGCCCAAAGAAATCCGCGATCCTGCCATTCTCAACCGCGCCGCTGGTACGGCGAAGAGCATCACCGAGGTCCGACGTCAGATGGCCTTGCTTAAAACCGGGGCCTTACAGAACGCGATTCTCAATAGCGCCAACTTTTCGAGTATCGCCACCGACGAGAAGGGCGTCATTCAAATCTTCAACGTCGGCGCAGAACGCATGCTCGGCTACGCGGCCGCCGACGTCCTGAACAAGATCACGCCGGCCGATATTTCCGATCCGCAGGAAGTGATCGCCCGCGCCAGGGCGTTGAGCGTCGAGCTCTCCACGCCGATTAGGCCGGGGTTCGAGGCATTTGTGTTCAAGGCCTCGCGCGGCATTGAGGACATCTACGAATTGACCTACATCCGCAAGGATGGCAGCCGCTTCCCGGCGGTCGTGTCGGTCACGGCGTTGCGCGACGCTCAAAGCGCCATCATCGGCTATCTGTTGATCGGCACCGACAACACCGCCCGCAGTCAGGCCGAAGAAGAGCGGAAGCAACTCGATCAGCGCCTGCGCGATCAGCAGTTCTACACCCGCTCCCTGTTAGAATCCAACATCGACGCATTGGTGACCACCGACCCGTCCGGCATCATCACCGACGTCAACAAACAGATGGAGGTACTCACCGGTTGCAAGCGCGACGAATTGATTGGCGCTCCGTTCAAGAATTACTTCACTGATCCGGAACGAGCCGAGGCGAGTATCAAACTGGTGCTGGGCGAAAAGAAGATAACCAACTACGAGCTCACCGCCCGTTCCAGGGATGGTAGGGAAACTGTGGTGTCCTACAATGCGACCACCTTCTATGATCGGGAGAGGCGGCTGCAGGGCGTGTTCGCGGCAGCGCGCGACGTCACTGAGCGCAGTCACCTGGATCGGTTGCTGCAGGAAAAGAACCTCGAGCTGGAGAACGCCAGGTCTGTAGCAGAAAAAGCCAACCTCGCCAAATCCGAATTCCTTTCCAGCATGAGCCATGAGCTGCGCAGTCCGCTCAATGCCATCCTCGGGTTTGCCCAACTGATGGAGTCCGATTCCCCGCCGCCAACCATCGCCCAGAAGCAAAGCATAACCCAGATTCTTCAGGCTGGATGGCATCTGCTGAAGTTGATCGACGAAATTCTCGATCTCGCCAAGGTCGAGTCCGGGAAGGTGCAGCTTTCGCCGGAACCGGTGTCGCTGGCCGAAATCCTGCTCGAATGCGAGGGCATGATCGAAACGCAGGCGCAACTGCGTGGCATCCAACTGATCTTTCCCCCGTTCGACATCCCTTACTTTGTCAGTGCTGATAGGACCCGGCTGAAGCAGGTTCTGCTTAACCTGCTTTCCAATGCCATCAAATACAATATCAAGCAGGGAATGGTCGAGGTGAAATGCAGCGAGAGCACACCGGGGCGCATTCGCGTGAGCATCAGGGACACCGGCACGGGACTGAATCCGGAACAGCTGGAACAAGCATTCCAGGCGTTCAATCGTCTCGGCCAGGAGGGAAGCGGCGTGGAAGGCACGGGCATTGGCCTCGTGGTAGCCAAACGACTGGTCGAGCTGATGGGGGGCGTAATCGGCGTGGAAAGCATCGTCGGCGTGGGAAGTGTGTTCTGGTTCGAACTCATCGCGGTGGTTGAGCCACGCCTTTCAATGGTAGTGGGCGACGCAGCGGCATTTGCTCAACCGCAGGTAGATCACGGTGCGGAGCTGCACACCGTGCTCTATGTAGAGGACAACCCGGCCAACCTGAAACTGGTCGAGCAAATTATCGCGCGCCACCCCAACCTGCGCCTGTTGACCGCTGTGAACGGGAGTAGCGGCATCCAGGTTGCACGCCTATCCCAACCGGATGTGATCCTGATGGACATCAATCTACCTGACATCGACGGCTTCAAAGCCCTGGAAATACTGGGCTCAGACCCGGCCACGACGCACATCCCCGTCGTTGCTATCAGCGCCAATGCCATGCCACGCGATATCAAGAAAGGCCTGGCTGCAGGATTCTTCCGCTATATCACCAAGCCGATTAAGATCAATGAGTTCATGGATGCGCTGGATGCGGTGCTGGAATTTGCAGGAATAAAACCTGAAAAGAGCGAATAAAGGTCTGCGATACCCATGATAAGTTCATCTGACATTCTTCACGGCAAAGTCCTGATCGTCGACGATCGGGAAGTCAATATCCTTCTGCTCGAGCGTATGCTGGGCGGCGCCGGCTATGTTTCCATCACGTCCACGATGGATCCGAACGAAGTTTGCGAGCTTCACAGCAAGCACCGCTACGACTTGATCCTGCTCGATCTTCAGATGCCGGGTATGGACGGATTCCAGGTGATGGAGGGGCTCAAGGAAATTGAACCAGACGGCTACCTCCCAGTGCTTGTCATCACCGCCCAACCGGGTCACAAACTGCGCGCCCTCCAGGCTGGCGCGAAGGATTTCATTAGCAAGCCGTTTGAGATACCCGAGGTGCTGGCTCGCGTTCACAACCTGCTGGAAGTGCGCCTGTTGCAAAAGGAATTGCACAATTACAACGACGTGTTGGAACAACAGGTGCGAGAACGCACCGCCGAACTTCAGGAAAGCTATCTGGAAACCATTTTCACGATGACGCGGGCGGCGGAACGCAAAGAGGAGGACATCGGCGCTCACTTGCACCGCATCAGCTATTACAGCCGCGAGCTTGCCAGGATACTCGGCCAGGATGAAGAGTTCATCGACAAGATCTTTTTCGCCAGCCCGATGCACGACATAGGTAAAATAGGCATCCCCGACCATGTCCTGCTCAAGCCGGGCGGCTTAACGCCGGATGAGTGGGAGGTCATGAAGGGGCACGCCTTGATAGGTTCGAATATCCTCGGCAACAGCAAGTCATCCTATCTCAGGATGGGCGGTGAGATCGCTCTCAATCACCATGAGCGTTGGGACGGCGGGGGTTATCCGAATGGAAAACGGGGTGAGGCTATTCCACTGGCGGCGCGCATTATGAATATCTGCGACATTTACGACGCACTGCGAAGCAAGCGGCCATACAAGCCTGCATTCGACCATCTGAAGACCGTGGACATCATTAAACACGGCGATGGCCGCACCCAGCCAGAGCATTTTGACCCGGTTATCCTTGCAGCGTTCGTGCAAAACCACAAATCGTTCGACGATATCTTCGAGGCAAACCCGGCATAGACTTTGGTGGTTTTTCGTGAAGCCTGCCAGCAACGAAGCTATATTTCACTAAGTTCATATGGCCTGTTGCATGCGGAGGTATATTGCCGAAGAAAAATAAGGCCCAAGTGATTTCTTTTCAGTTTTTAATTTTTAGATATTGTATAGGTTATATTAGGGACATAGTTAGCACCTTTCCAATAAAATGGTAATGTAATGCTAACGTCTGCTATGGATTTATCGCTTTACGAGAGGTCATCCATGCCTAAAAAAAACCGCCATCCCGCCATTCTCAACCCTGCAACCGGGATGGCGCAAAGCATGGGCTACGCACAGGCGGGTGGTTCTAATTTGAGCAACATCACCGAGCGCAAGCGGGTGGAGGAGGCGCTGCGCGAGAGCGAAGCTCGGTTAAAGGAAGCCCAGATATTGGGCAAAATCGGATACTGGGAATTCGATCTCGCCAAACAGAGTATCGAGTGGTCTGATGAAACATACAGACTGTATGAACGCGATCCGGCGCTGGGACCGCCCAGTGTGGAGGAGGAAGCAGCTTACTACTCGCCCGAAGAGGCAAAGAGACTGGGTGAGTATTTCCGCTCCGCTATCGAACAAGTGCGGACCTTTGAATACGACCTGGAAGCACGGCTGCCCAGTGGAAAAATTGCTAATTTTACAACCACAATGCACACTGTCCAGGACGCAACTGGGCGAATTGTTAAACTTTTTGGCACTGTCCAAGATATCACCAAGCAAAAGCAGGCCGAGATCGCCCTGGCCGAAGAACGCAATCTGCTGGTCACTTTAATGGACAATCTTCCAGATATGATTTACTTCAAAGATGCCCAGAGCCGCATCATCCGCTCCAACTGGGCGCATGCCAGGCGTGTCGGCTTGAACGATCCGGACCAGATGATTGGTAAAACGGATTTTGACCTGTTTGGGGAAGAACATGCCCGGGCGGCTTATGAAGATGAGCAGCAGATCATCCACTTGGGCCAACCCTTGCTGGATAAGGAGGAAAAGGAAATCTTTCACGATGGAAGTTCTTTATGGGTGTCCACCACCAAAATGCCGCTGCGGGATCAGCAAGGGCGGATCGTCGGAACATTCGGCATTTCGCGCGACATCACCGAGCGCAAGCAGGCCGAAGCAGCGCTGGGCGAAAGTGAAGATCGTTTCCGCCGGCTGGTGGAAACCTTGCCTGTTGGTGTGATAATCCATAGCCAGGGGCGCGTCCTTTTTGCCAACCTGGCCAGCGCAAAAATCAGCGGCGCGACCAACCCAGCTGAGTTAATTGGCAAGCCGGTTATAAAGTTTTTGCATCCTGACCACCGTGAAATAATCTTGAAACGCATCCAACAGTCGTTCAGTGAAAATGTTCCCGCTCCAACCATGGAAGAAAAATTCATACGGTTTGACGGAACACCGATCGACGTTCAGGTAACAACCATTCCGTTTTCTGAGGCTGGTGAACCGGCAATGCTCAGTGCCTTCAATGACATCACCGCACGCAAGCAGGTTGAAAAACTTCAAGATGCGATTTACAGAATTTCGCAGGCTGCCGATCACGCCCAGAGCCTGGAATCCCTTTATCCATCCATTCATGCAATCATTCAAGAGGTAATGGTCGCCGACAATTTCTACATTGCCTTGTATGATGAAAAGAACGACTTGCTCAGTTTCCCTTATTCTGTTGACGAACGAGATTCTCATGTTCCTCCAAGAAAGCCAGCCAAAGGTTTAACGGAATATGTTCTTCGCACCGGTAGAACTTTGCTTTGTGATGATACGCTCTATCAGGGACTAACACAACGCGCCGAGATACAACTTGTTGGTGCACATTCGCCTATCTGGCTGGGTGTGCCTTTGATCGTCGAGGGCAAACCGATCGGCGTCATGATTGTTCAGGACTATATAAATGCCCGGGCTTATGGTGAACGAGAGGTGCGCATCCTGGAATTCGTCTCCACCCAGGTGGCGCAGGCGATTTTCCGCAAGCGTTTGGAGGAGGAGATTCGCAGTCTGTCATTGACCGATGAGCTTACCGGGTTGTTCAACCGGAGGGGCTTTACCCTCCTGGCCGAACAGGAAGTGAAATTAGCGCGTCGGATGAAGAGAGCCATGCTGTTATTCTTCGGCGATGTGGACAATCTCAAGACAATCAACGATACCTGGGGGCATGGCCAAGGCGATCTGGCTTTGAAGGAAATATCAGCCATTTTGAAAGAAAACTTTCGCGAGTCGGATATCTTGGCCCGCATCGGTGGAGATGAATTTGTGGTTCTGGCGGTGGATGCCTCGAAGGAAAACGCCGAAATCATAACACACCGCCTCCAGGCGGCTCTGGAGGCGCGCAACCAGCAGGGTGAAAAGACCTATCATCTGACCCTCAGCTTGGGCGGTGCTCGTTACGATCCTGAGGCTCCTTCCACAGTGAGTGAATTGATGACCCGGGCAGATGGCCTGATGTACCATCAGAAACAAGCCAGGAAAGGAAAAAAGTAGGACGGGGATCCAAACCAAACGGGGTTTAATCTCTCTTGCAATCATGTTTCACTTGCGAGGTAATCTGATACCAGTTAATACCTCAAGGCGCGTCTCTAGTTTCCAATAAGCCGTGATCCCTTCGGCACGTCTCCCCTTAGGGCAGGTTTGTGGGTTCTTTCACCCCAGTCGCAG
>JBEKKY010000248.1:0-6593 GCA_050010475.1 Acidobacteriota bacterium
AGCCGGCATGAAATCGAACAGAGGTTTTCGGCGGAGAGAATGGTTGCAAACACGATTCGGGTTTATGAGGATGTTCTCCGGAAACGACGAACGGCATGAATTCACCCGAACTCACCCCGATCCAAAATGCAGTTTTGGCTGTCTTGCCGAAACTCCGATTGCCGCCAGCGACGCGAGTGCTGGACGCGCCTTGCGGCAACACGGCTGCATTGACGCTTGCGTTGATTCAGTCCGGGTTCAAAGCGGTCGGGGCGGACATCGATTCCGAGGCTGCACAGGCCCTCGGGAATGCCTACGCCCAGGTGGATCTCAACGCGCCTTTTCCCTGGAAAGATCAAAGCTTTGATGCCGTCATTTCAACCGAAGGAATCGAGCATCTCGAGAATCACTTTTCCTTCCTGAGTGAAATATGCCGAATCCTCAAAAGGAACGGCATCCTAGTCCTGACAACCCCCAACATCGTTTCGCTCCGATCGCGAATGCGATTTTGGGGCAGCGGCTTTTTCGGCCGCGATGCTCGCCCGTTGAACGAAACTTCGCGGCATCCACTCCACCATATCGGTCTGGCCACTTTTGCCGAGCTTCGTTATGAACTGCATTTATGCGGTTTCCGGCTTTCGGCGGTGACTCACACGCATATCAAACCGGTGAGCTATCTTTACTCGATCTATGTGCCGTGGATCTTTCTTTACACCCGGATGGCGTTCCGCAAGGAAAAGGATCCGGTCCAGCGGGAGAGAAACAAGGAGATCCTCAAGACACTGCTTTCACCTTCCGTCCTCTATGGCGAGGGTCTCATGCTTGTAGCGAGGAAAATACAGGAACGCGTAAACCCGGACTTGTCGCCAGAGGGCATGATGTGACCGTTTACTGCCGTTCGCACTACGTTTCCAAAAGCCTGGAAATGCACAGGGGGGCGCGCCTGGTAGTCCTCCCGACTCTGAAATGGAAATACGCCGATACGGTGGTCCACACGGGCATTTCAATTTTCCATGCTCTGTTTCGCCCATATGATTTGATCCTGATCTGCAATGCCGCGAACAGCATCTATGCCTGGCTCCCGCGGATGTTCGGAATCCCTGTTGTGGTAAATGTGGACGGGATCGAAAGATTGCGCAGAAAATGGAATTGGGCGGGGAAAACCTATTATCACCTCTGCGAATACCTCTCTACATGCTTCCCCAGCGTGATCGTCACCGATGCAAAGGTGATTGAACGGTATTACCGGGACCGTTATGGTGCGCCATCCGTATTTATTCCCTATGGCGCCAGGACCGAAAGATCGCAGAACCGTGATGCCCTGGAGAAGCTTGGATTGGAGCCCGGCGAATACTTCCTCTACGTCAGCCGCCTTGAACCCGAAAACAACGCACACCGGGTAGTGGAGGCTTTTGAAAAGGTCCAAACGTCAAAGAGGTTGGTCATCGTGGGAGATGCCCCTTATGCGGCAAGGTATATAGAAAAGGTCCGCTCCACGCACGATCCTCGAATCCTGTTTCCAGGCGCCGTATATGGAGAAGGGTACCGGCAGCTGCAAACACATGCGTTCTGTTACATTCATGCGACTGAAGTCGGCGGAACCCATCCGGCGCTCATCGAGGCCATGGGACAGGGAAACCTAATTGTCGCGAACGAGACGCCCGAAAACAGCGAGGCGCTTGGCAGAGCCGGGATTTTGTACCGCAAAAACGATGCCGCTGATTTAACCTACTGGCTGCAGGAAATCACAGTTCATCCTGAAAAATACCTTGAACTCAAGAAGGCAGCGCTGGAACGCGCCCGCTCTGTTTACTCCTGGGATTCCGTGATCGACCAATACGAACATCTCTTTGCGAAACTTCTCAGAGAAAAACAGAATTCAGGAGTCAGGAGTCAGAATTCAGAATGAAGGATTCAGAATTCTGACTCCGCCTAATGTATTCCCGATTTGCCGATCATCCCGTAATTGTGCGTGCCAACTTCAGAATCCGGGTTTATAATTCGCGGCTTACGTGAGGTTTGAAATGCAATCGGGCCGGAAGAATCTCAATTTCAAGGCTCCATGGATAATTCTGTCCAATTTTCTGGGTAAGATCTATATCCAGCGCGGACTGATCCGAAATTTCGTGGTGCGCGATCTGAGAGCTCGATATATAGGGTCCTTTATGGGCCTGTTCTGGAGCGTTATTCACCCGCTCGTTCTTCTGGGGAGCTACGCATTTGTTTTTTCGATTGTATTTAGGCAGCGGCTGCGGCCGGAGGACACGGGCACAAACAGTTTTGTCCTGTTCCTTTTCTGCGGCAATCTCCCCTGGCTCTTCTTTCAGGAAGCCCTTCAAAGATCGAGCACGGTGATTGTTGAAAACTCCAATCTGGTGACCAAAACTCTTTTCCCGAGTGAAATTCTTCCTCTGACTGTTTTGCTGGCGGCTTTTGTGAATCATCTGATCGGATTTGCCATTCTCCTTTGTATTATTTTCTTCACAATCGGCAAAATAAGCTTTTTCATTCTCCTGGTTCCGGTTTATTTCTTTCTGTTTATGCTCTTTACCCTGGGAGTATCCTGGTTTATATCCAGCTTAAATGTTTTTGTGCGTGATGCGTCTCAAGTGCTCAGTGTTATTTTGACTTTCTGGTTCTGGTTTACCCCGATCTTTTATACGATCGATCGATTCCCGCCCAAGTTGCTGTTTCTGGTCCGATGCAATCCCATTGCCCCGGTTGTGTTGGGGTACCGGGACTGCCTTATTCGAATGCGAATGCCTAATTTGGGCTACTTAGCGCTTTTCGCCTTGGTGTCGCTGGTGACCTTTGCGGCAGGAGGCCTGCTTTTCAGAAAAATGAAGCGCGAATTTGTGGATATCCTCTGATGCCGGCGATCAAAGTCCAGCACCTCTCAAAAAAATATCGGATCTACGACCGGCCACGAGATAAGCTGCGCGAACTCGTCGGGCTGGGATCCGGAAAGCTTCATCGGGAATTTTGGGCGCTGAACGATATTTCGTTTGAGCTTGAATCGGGACACACGCTCGGGATAATCGGACAGAACGGCTCCGGCAAGAGCACGCTGCTTCAGATCCTCGCAGGAATTATGACCCAGACTTCCGGCGATTGTTACGTAACCGGAAAGGTTTCCGCCCTGCTGGAGCTGGGATCCGGCTTCAATCCCGAATTCACCGGACGCGAAAATGTATTCATGAACGGCGCCATCCTGGGTTTGGATTCGCATGAAATGGAGAAGCGTTTCGACGCAATCGCCGCTTTCGCGGAAATCGGCAGCTTTATGGACCAGCCGGTGAAGACCTATTCCAGCGGGATGTTCATGCGCCTGGCTTTTGCAGTAGCTGTCAATGTCGACCCGGACGTCCTATTGGTGGACGAGGCACTCTCGGTCGGAGATCTGATCTTTCAGCATCGCTGCATGCATCGGATGAACTATCTGCGCAATAGCGGCAAAACCATTATCTTCGTAACTCACGACCTGGATGCAATAACAAAATTCTGCGACCGCGCACTTCTCCTGGACGGCGGGCGCCTGCTCGAAGACGGGAAGCCGGATATTGTCGTACAAAAATATCGAGCGCTGACATTCGATCGGGAGCGCAGACATGGCGGCTTTGATGGAACGGGAATTCCCGCAGCCGCAAATCCGCTTGAGCTGTCCAAAGACATCCCCGTAGTCCGATCCATTCCGAACGTCGATCACAGGTTCGGCAACGGAGAAGCCGTTTTGCTGGGGATCGATCTGCTCGACGAGGGGGGAGATGCGGTGTCCGAAATTGCCGGAGGACAAACAGTTACGATTCGAATCTCGGCCCAACTGAAACAGGATATTGAACTGCCGATCGTCGGATACACGATCAGAGACCGGCTCGGAGTTGAAATGTCCGGCTGCAACACCTCCTATGCGGGACAGCCGCTCCCGCCGGCGAGAAAAGGCCAGATCATCACCAGTGATTTCCGCATCGCTTTTCCCAGGCTGGCGCCAGGCAGTTATTCAATTTCTCCCGCGATTGCCAAAGGGACCATTCTTCGGCATGACATGTGCGACTGGATTGATAATGCGCTGGTTTTCGTTCTCAGATCGAGCAGCCTGATTTATGGCGTGATGCGAATGGAAGTGGATGTGCACAGCTATCTTTTACAAATCGTCAATGATGAATTGCAAATGGGCTTGAAGCATTTGTAATTCATAGAAGAGCTGTCAGCTATCAGCTTCAGCTATCAGCGAAATCGGTTTTTGCTGAAAGCTGAGAACTGACAGCTGAGGGCTGATACAAAACTCAATCATTCCGGCCTCTAAATATGCTGTTTCGCTTGCGCCCATTACTGCTCGCATTGATCACAATTCTGTTTTTGCCGGTTTTGTTGGTTCTCTGGCTGACGCTTCTCTTTTTTAACCTGGTTCATATTCTCACCGGTTTCACAAGGAATCGTGTTCCTTCACAGGATTCACCCCAGTCCGGGCTTGCATCCATCATCGTTCTTAATTGGGACGGGAAGGATCTCCTCGCCCGAGGACTTCCTTCGGTTATTGAAGCGGTCCAAGTCGACGGCCGCCCGCATGAAATCATGGTCGTTGATAATGGGAGCACCGACGGTTCCATCGAGTATCTCAAGGAATCCTTCCCTCAAGTGCGCGTTCTGGCTCTCAAGGAAAACCTCGGCTTTGCGGAAGGGAACAATGCGGGAGTCCGGGCTGCCCGACACGACATCGTGGTTCTTCTCAATAACGACATGATTGTTGACCCTGGTTTTCTGGGCCCCCTGCTGAGAGGATTCGAGCCCAGGACTTTTGCGGTGTCAAGCCAGATTTTCCTCCAGGATTCTTCGAAAAGAAGAGAAGAAACCGGCAAGACCACCGCGGTTTTCCGAAGAGGAATGATCGATTTCTCCCATTGCGAGGTGGAAGGTCCGCCCTATCCGAGAGAGTATTACCCGGTTTTTTGGGCGGGAGGCGGCTCTTCGGCGTTCGATCGGCAAAAATTTCTGGCTCTTGGCGGGTTCCAGGACATCTATGCGCCGGCTTATGTGGAGGATGCAGATCTCTCCTATCGAGCCTGGCGCATCGGATGGGAAGTACTGCTGGCCCCCGAATCGGTCGTGCACCACATTCATAGAGCGACGAGCAACCGTCGTTTCAACCAATCCCGGCTTCAAGCCCTGATCATCCGAAATCAATTCCTTTTTATTTGGAAGAACATCAGCAGCTGGCGGCTCCTGCTGTCTCACGGAATCTGTCTGCCGTGGAATTGCTATCGGCTTGCGCGCGATCACGGAATGATCGCCTGGCTCAGTCTTGTGCGAGCGGCTTGCGCCATCCCGTCTGTCGAAATCGCCAAGCTTGGATCTCAGTTCCGTTCCGAGCGCACCGATGTGCAGATGTTCGAGCTGTTTGAAAAACCCGGGATTTATTTTGGCCGGAAATCGCTTCAACGCCGACCTGCAAATGCCCAGGGGGCAAAGCCGGAAATTCTGTGGCTCACGGCGTATCTTCCTCACACCGGCCGTCACGCAGGCGCCGGCCGCATGTTTCAGCTTTTGAAGCGGCTTTCGTCCAAGTATCAGATTACACTGATCAGTTTCCTGGAGTCGGATGGCGAAAGGGATTTCCTGCCGGAAGTCGAACCATTCTGTCGCAGGGTAATCGCGTTGAGGCGCATCCGCCCCTCAACGTGGCAGCTTTTCCCTTATGAACCGTTTGACGAATTTTTTACACCCGAAATGAAACAGGCGATTGATCGCTGCCTGGAGGATACTGATTTTGATCTGATACAGCTCGAATATACGCAGATGGCTTGTTATGCGGAAAGGACCGATGGCATTCCCGTTCTTTTGACAAAACATGAAGTTGATTTCGCCGCATGTGCGCGTCGTGCCAGGAAAGAGTCCAATCCCGGAACCAAAATGCGCTGGTTTTACAACTATCTTCAGGTCCTGGACAGGGAGATTCAGCTGACCCGGAAGGTGAACGCGGTGATCTGCATGACGGATCCGGACGCGAATGAACTGAGAAAATTTGCACCGTCGGTTCCCATCTACACGATCAATACCGGTGTCGACCTCGACTATTTCCGGCCTCCGGAGCAGCCGTCCGAGGAAGCGCGGCTTGTTTTCGTTGGAGCTTTTCAACACTTGCCGAATGTCGAAGCCATGCTTTATTTCTACGGTGAAGTGCTCCCGTTGATTCGAGATAAAATGCCGGGAGTCGAGTTGCTGATTGTCGGAAGCGATCCGCCTCCTCCCATAGTAAGCCTCACCGCCGTGCCCGGCATTCATGTGACCGGATTCGTGCCCGATATTCGCCCGTATATGGCCGCAAGCTCGGTCTATGTGGTTCCCTTGCGCCTGGGAGTGGGAATCCGCGGAAAGATCCTCGAAGCTTGGAGCATGAAAATGCCCGTCGTCTCCACATCGATCGGCTGCGCCGGTCTCAAATACGAGAACGGCAGGAATCTCCTGGTTGGAGACTCTCCGCAAGAATTTGCCAGGCAGACCCTTTCACTTCTGAACGATCCTGCAGAGAGACGCCGCCTGGGCGAGGAAGGGCGAAAGACTGCGGAACAATATTACAGTTGGGAATTTTCAGCCCGGCAGCTCGATGCACTGTATCA
>JBEKKY010000249.1:0-5872 GCA_050010475.1 Acidobacteriota bacterium
CTGGACCTGCTCGGCCGCCACGGAATCGAATATGACCCGAGATATGTTTTTGATTGAGTGTCGCGCCTTCGGCGCTCGATTTCATCCTGACGCTTATCCCGGCCTGACGGCCGGGCCTATCCACTGCCGGCCCTTTGGGCCTGATCCCCCCGACGCAAATGTATAAACTCCAGACCCAGGGTTTCCCCCTGGGCTTTGCTGCACCGCGCTTGCAGCGCTCGACATCGTTCGCCTTAGCCCTGATTCCGAAATTGGAGATGATGCAATAAAAAGCGCCGAAGGCGCGACGCAGCGAAGCCCAGGGTGGAGCGCAGCGAAACCCTGGGGCATCGGGCACGTTCAAAATGAGCCCTGAGAGGGCGGTGCAGAAAGCCGCCGAATTCCGCGCTGCGCCGCCCTTGCAGGGCTCATTTTCTCTCCCTTCAACCCAGGGCTCGGCTCGCTTCGCGGCCTCTCCCTGGGCTGTGCTGCACCGCGCTTTCAGCGCTCGACATCGTTCGTCTTGAGCGGTGGTTTACAGGAATACAAACCAGCCACCTTTGCTGAAATTCTCTGTACCTTCTGCTCTTTCTGCCAAACGGCTCAAATTGGATGACAACCGGCAGTGCTCGTGCACCTGTCTTCATTTTGCGGAACAACCTTCGAGGGGTTATTACGGATTGTCGGGGAATGCAAAAAAAGATGCAGGATGCAGAGTGAGAGGATCGGTCATCCTATGCCTAAAACAGCTGGGTGCGCCACAGGTCGTGGACATGCACGACGCCGATCACAGCCCGCTCTTTGTCAATGACTACCAGGCTCGTGATCTTCAGCTCTTCCATCCTCGAGAGTGCCACGGTGGCAAGCTCATCCTCCGAAATGGTCCTCGGGTTTTTCGACATGACTCGACCGGCCGGAAGATTGAGCGGATCGGGCGATTTCTGCAGCATGCGCCGCAAGTCCCCATCCGAAATCACGCCTACAAGAATGCCGCGTTCATCCGTTACCGCGGTCATCCCCAAGCTCTTTCGAGTCATCTCATAAATCGCATCCGACATCCGTGTCGATTCCAGCACGCGCGGGATCGACTCGCCCCTGTGCATCAAATCCCCAACGCGCATGAGCGTCTTGCCCAGACTGCCCGCCGGGTGCAGCGAAGCAAAATCCTCTTTGCCGAATCCTTTTCTCTCCATCAATGCCATTGCCAGCGCGTCTCCCAGCGCCAGCGCAACCGCGGTGCTGGTCGTTGGCGCCAGGCCTAACGGACATGCTTCCTCCGTCACGCTGGCATCCAAGAACACATCCGCGTACTGCGCGAGCGTGGAGTCACGGTCGCCCGCTATCGCGACCACCGGCAGCGCCAGCCGTTTTGCCACATTGAGGACTTGCAGGACTTCGGCCGTCTCGCCGCTTTTGGATATCGCCAGGACCAAGTCGTCCCGCGACAGCAGGCCGCAATCCCCGTGCAGGGCATCCGCGGCATGCATGAATATCGCCGGCGAACCGGTGCTGCTGAGGGTTGCCGCAATTTTTTTGCAGATGATTCCGGACTTGCCCAGTCCCGTCACGGCGATTTTGCCTGTGCACGCCGCCGCCAGATCCACGGCGCGCAGAAAGGGCTCGCCCAGGCGCCGGGAGAGATTCCGGATCGCTTCCGCTTCCGCTTCCAAAACGCGGATTGCAGTTGCCAACGATGGATGAACGGCAGTCACGGTCACCATTCCCTCCGCAGCGAGTTGCGAATCCGCAGAATGTCTTCCACGAGCCGCGGAAAATTTTTCAGATCCAAAGCATTGGGTCCATCCGACAGAGCTTTCGCTGGATTGTCATGCACCTCAAAAAAGAAACCGTCGACGCAGGCCGCCGCTCCCGCGCGAGCAAGATACGGAACAAATCGCGAATCTCCGCCGGAACTGTCTCCCTGGCCGCCGGGCATTTGCACGCAATGTGTGACATCGAAAACCACCGGCTGCCCGAAGGACCGCAGGACCAGAAATGAGCGGAAATCGACCACGAGGTTATTGTACCCGAAAGAGGTTCCCCTCTCGGTCAGAAGAATATTGCGATTGCCGGTTGCACGCGCTTTCTCCACCACTTTGCGCATCTCCTGTGGCGAAAGAAATTGCCCTTTCTTCAGATTCACGCAGCGGCCGGTTGCAGCCGCTGCCTGTATCAGATCGGTCTGCCGGCAAAGAAAAGCAGGAATCTGAATCACATCCAGAACCTCAGCGGCTGCGGAGACCTGAACCGTTTCGTGAACGTCGCTCAGAATAGGAAGGCCGCTGACGGCCCGGGCCTTTTCCAGGATTCGCAAGCCTTCCTGCAGGCCCGGGCCGCGATAGGAATTTAGAGATGTTCGGTTTGCTTTGTCGTAGGAAGCTTTGAAAATCAGATCGATCCCCAAGCGCGCGGCATAGCCGGCCAACCGCTCCGCCATTTTGAGGCAGTGCGTCTCGCTTTCGATTACGCAAGGACCCGCGATGAAAAAAGGCCGGCCTTTGATTCCAAGCTTGCGTGAACCGATCTTTACGGAAACCATGAACGGAGCAATCCTCAGGATTGGGTCTCGACCCGGCTCTTTTTGACCGCAATCTCCGCGGGCGCGGACTCCTCTGCACTCATTGCCCTGCCCAGCTTGTGCTGATAGGAGGCAGAGATGAAGCTCGCGAACAAGGGATGCGGTTGCAGAGGCTTCGACTTGAATTCCGGGTGGAACTGGCAGCCCAGGAACCAGGGATGATCGGACAGTTCGGCAATTTCCACGAAATTCCTGTCCGGCGAGTTGCCCGAGAACTTCATGCCGTAGCTGCAGATGATTTCTTCATACTCCCGGTTGAACTCGTACCGGTGGCGGTGGCGTTCCGATATGTCGTTCTTCCCATAAATCCGGGCGGCCAGAGAATCCGGTTCCAGGTTGCACGGATACGCGCCCAGCCGCATGTTGCCGCCCATGATGTCGGTCCCAAGCAGCTCGCGCAGCATGTAGAAAACCCTGTGAGGCGCGGCAGGATCGAATTCAGAACTGTCGGCCTGAAGTCCGCAGACGTTGCGCGCATACTCGATCACGGCGCATTCCATTCCCAGACAGATTCCAAAGTAAGGGACTTTCCGCGTGCGCGCATACTGCGCGGCGCGGATCATGCCATCGATTCCCCGCTTTCCGAAACCTCCCGGGATAAGGATTCCATCGTACGGCCCAAGTTGCTCGTCCAGCATCTCATCCAGCAACCCTTCCGATTCCACCCACTTCAATTGGACCTGCAGCTGATTGGCCAATCCTCCGTGATAGAGGGCTTCGTTGAGGCTTTTGTAGGAATCCTCGTATTCCACGTATTTTCCGACGATCCCGATCCGCACGGAGTCGATGGGCTTGCTCCCGCTTTCGATCATCTTTTCCCAGCGCCCCAGTTCCGGATCTCGGACTGGAAGATTCAGATGGCTTATGATGGTCTCATCCAAACCTTCACTGTGATACACCAGAGGCACTTCATAGATGTTGCGGACATCCAGGGCCGTGACGACATCCTTTTCAGAAACGTTGCAGAACAACGCGATCTTGGATTTGATGTCTTTGGTCAAAAGCCGGTTGGTCCGACAAAGAAGAATGTCCGGCTGAATACCGATTTCGCGAAGTTCTTTCACGCTGTGCTGGGTCGGCTTGGTCTTCAGTTCGCCGGAGGTCGGTATGTAGGGGACGAGGGTGAGGTGAATGAAAATGGTATTTTCTCTGCCGACTTCATTGCGCATCTGCCGGATGGATTCCAGAAAAGGAAGGCTCTCGATGTCCCCGACGGTTCCGCCGATCTCAATGATGGCCACGTCCACGTCCTGAGCAACCCGGCGGATGGTCGATTTGATTTCATTGGTAATGTGCGGGATGACCTGCACCGTCTTGCCGAGAAACTCACCCTTTCGTTCCTTCTCGATTACCGTCTGATAGATCTTGCCCGTCGTGGAATTGTTTTCGCGGGTCAGCCGCACGCTCGTGAACCGTTCGTAGTGCCCCAGATCCAGGTCGGTCTCGGCGCCGTCATCGGTAACAAAAACTTCCCCGTGCTGGAAAGGGCTCATCGTGCCCGGATCCACATTGATGTAGGGATCCAGCTTGAGAAAGTTGATTTTGAATCCGCGGGCTTCAAGCAAGCAGCCAATCGAGGCGCTCGCCAGTCCCTTTCCCAACGATGAAAGAACTCCGCCAGTCACAAAAATAAATTTCATCGTTCGCTCCTTATCCAAAGTCGCAGGTTATCAGCGCACACCCGGCAGTGCAAGCTTAGAGTCTTAGAGTCTTCGAGTCGTGGAGTTTAATTCAAAGACTCCAAGAGATTCAAAAGTTGATCAACTCCACATCGCGGGTATCCCGCACGTAAGGCTGATCGGCCTGCGGATAGCGGCACTGCTTTCCTTCGAAGTTCCGCAGCACGATCTCCTTCTCGTTGAACTTGACGACATAATCCGGCATCAAAGGGATCTTCCCTCCTCCGCCCGGAGCATCGATTACAAACTGCGGCACGGCAAATCCCGTCGTATAGCCGCGCAACGCCTGCATGATCCGCAGCCCGGTTTCCACCCGGGTGCGGAAATGATTCGTCCCTCTCGTCAGGTCCGCCTGATAAAGATAGTAGGGCCGAACGCGCATCATCAGAAGCTTATGCATCAGTTCCTTGAGGACTGCAGGATCGTCGTTGACCCCCTTCATGAGAACCGTCTGACAGCCGACCGGAATTCCGGCTCCCGCAAGTCGTTCACAAGCTTCCCTCGATTGCGGCGTCACTTCGCGCGGATGGTTGAAATGCGTATTGACGTAAATCGGGTGGTACTTCTTCAGCATGTTGCAGAGCGAGTCGGTGATCCGGCTCGGAAGAACGCAGGGGAACCTCGTGCCGATGCGAATAATTTCCACGTGACGAATGGCGCGCAGGCTGGAGATGATTCGCTCGAGTTTGCGGTCGCTCACCGTCAGAGGGTCTCCGCCCGACAATAAAACATCACGGATTTCGGTGTGGCTGCGGATGTAGTCGATTCCCATCGCAATCGTTTTTTCCGTAATGGAACTGGTCCGGCCGACCATTCTCTTTCGCGTGCAGAACCGGCAATACATCGGGCAGCGGTCCGTGATCAGAAAAAGAACCCGATCCGGATACCGGTGCGTCAACCTCGGCACCGGGCTGTCTTCTTCCTCGTGCAGCGGATCCTCCGGCGAACTTTCGTCCTGCAGTTCGCTGAGGGACGGCACGCACTGCATCCAGATGGGATCCCCTTTCTGCCGGATCAGGCTGTAGTAATAACGGGGAATTCTCATCGGATACATTTTGCAGATTGCGTTGATCTCCGCGGCGTCCGCATTATAGTCTTCTGCAATCCTCTCTCCTTGAGTGACGCTGTTGCGCAAGTCAATCGTCCACTGCTCCATCTGTTCCATTTGCGACCCTGTCTCCTTTTTCAGGAAATCCTCAAAATCCCTGATGCGAAATCTGTCGTGGCATCCGAGCCTGCGGGAAACTTCAGGATTCCTGCTTGAATTCGTTGCCGAGTTCCCTTCACTCCCGCAATCACCTTTTGTCTACATCGGAATCCTCCGGATCAGAACCCGGCAGCCGGTCGGACTTTTGGCGTTGAAACACACGTCAACCGGTTCGATCGCGCAATTGAGTTGTTGGTAATTTTCGAAGGCCACGGTCAGCGAAGCGATGGCGGCAGGATCGGCGGACGCCTGTGTTCGAGCTAGGAGCCTGTCCGAGAATTGGAAGGGGCCGCGTTCCTGGCTTGGAAGAGGCAGATGCAAGGCGGCGCGACGCAGGCGATGTCGGTGCACATCGTCGAGGAGCGCCAACGAAGCAGATGCCCCTTCCAAGCCGGAACCCAAAGGGCGCATGGGGGTTGGACGACGATC
>JBEKKY010000250.1:0-5859 GCA_050010475.1 Acidobacteriota bacterium
TCGCCCGCCTCAATTATGGCCCGGTTTCCGTTAGCGCTTTGTTTAGCTGCACTTTTCAGAAAGCGCTTGTGGCTGCTCTTCATGCTGCGTTATGCCGGTGAAGCGTCATAGAATAATTCAACGATAAAGGGTATCGCGTCAGCTCTTCAATGACATGACAATTTGTTTTCATTGACACACGATCACGTCTTTCGTATGTTTTTTAATATGGGAATTGCGGGTACTTAGTGGCTATAACTCTGAGGGCCAGCCTCCACGCCCCCGGGATTTATCGCTTTGGTCCCGATCCCGAGGCCATTAGAATGCGACCCGCGGTGAGGTTGAGACGCCCCAGCTCGGTCTTGGGCCCTGAATCGGCGCTCGGGTTGCTTCCCAGCACTCCCCTGTCTCCCGTCCAGGCCGTGTTCGATTGCACTGGAAGCGCGCCGAGGAGAGAACTGGCATTCAAGACCGCGATCTATTTTCACTGTGGTGGCTTAAACATGGCGCCATAATCAGCCACTTAGAATCCTGAAGCGCCTTTCTTTTGATAAGTTTCTATCAATCCGGAAAATGGGTAGTAAAAGACCTAAAGCAGTTGCCGTTATTGTAGCTCACCCCGATGATGAAACATTATGGGCCGGCGGAACCATACTGAGCCATCCGTTATGGCAGTGGTTTATCGTTTGTCTTTGCAGAGGAAGCGATAAAGAACGTGCCCCTAAGTTCTTTAAAGCATTACAGGTTTTGGGGGCTGAGGGAATAATGGGCGATTTGGACGACGGCCCGGAACAAAAGCCATTGGATGAAAATGAGGTAGAGCTTGCGATACTGCAGCTAATACCTTCCATGCATTTCGACCTGATTATTTCCCACAATCCAACAGGAGAATACACAAAACATCTCCGGCACGAAGAGATAAGCAAGGCAGTTATAACGCTTTGGCAAACCGGGAAGATATCTGCCAAGGAACTTTGGACTTTTGCCTATGAAGATGGTTGTAGGCAATACCTTCCCAAACCAGTAAAAACGGCCACTTTGTACCGCGTGTTACCCGAAAAAATCTGGCAAATAAAATACGATATTATTAATAAAATATTTGGATTTGCAAAAAATAGCTGGGAAGCAGAAACGACCCCCAAGGGAGAATCATTCTGGCAATTTGCTAATTCAGCTGATGCCATGCATTGGTTTGCTAATGGAGGAAAATGATGAAAATACTGGTATTATACGATTACCCTCCTTCTCCGGGGGGGCTTGCAACTCAGGGAGATTTGCTATACAGGGGCCTAGTTGAAATGGGAATTGATGCCCATTCGGTTCATTTCGAATCAGCACAGGAGAAGGAATGGTACTATCGTTGGTTTGAGCCGAATGTTGTAGTTGGTGTCGGTTATTGGGGGCATACACCGCATCTGGTCCTCCATCCGCAACGATATGGAGTTCAGCCGGTACCGTGGCTAGTTGCCGACGGTTATATTGCAAACTACCAGGAGGTGCTGAATGCTCTTCCACTTATCCTGGTAACATCTAATTGGGTAAAGGAGATGTATGTCCGCGACGGGATTAATGGCGATAAAATTGAAATATTACCTGTCGGCTGCGATACGGATGCTTTTATCCCTTACAATAAAAATGACCCGAAAATCCTGGCTGTGCGCGATACACTGGGTGTTTCACCCGATCAGTTAATGATACTCACTGTTGGCGGCGACGCCGCCTCAAAAGGTGCACAGGAAGTAATGCAGGCTCTTGCAATCATTGACAGCAAAGCGCCCGATTGGAAATATGTTTGCAAAGTATGGCCCCAGCCGCGAACCAAACTTCAAAACCTGGCTGACTTGGAAATGTCTACACATTTGGGCATTGAAAAAAATGTCATTTATGCAACCAACACTATTTCACGAAATTTCATGCCTTACCTGATTGGAGCATGCGATATATATGCGGCGCCTTCGCGGCTTGAAGGCTTCGGAATGCCGCAAGTTGAAGCTGGAGCATGTGAAAAACCAGTTATAGGTATTAAAGCCATGGGAATGCTCGATACACTTGTACATAACGAAACGGCATTCCTGGCAAATGTAGCACAGAAAATTGTCGCGAACGAAATGATGATTGGCGACGAATCGGGCTTTGGGACAAATCACGCGGTTGTATTTAAAGAAGCACGGACGGTAGACTACCGTGCAAGCGTTAATGATATTGCCACGTATTTGATGGTTCTGATGACTAATGAAGCATTGCGAGAAAAAATGGGGAAAGCCGCCAGAAAGCGGGTAATAGAGAATTTCAACTATCGAATAGTTGCAAAACGATTTGTGCAGATTATGAACGAGAAATTGGGGATAACGTAAATTATCAGACCCATGCAAACGGCAAACTGGCAAGAGATAGGAGAGGCAAAAAAAGCAGCCCTTGAAGTGTTACTTCATAATACCCACGGGCCATATCACGGACTCCCGCGTACAGCAGGCTGGGGATATCCCGAGCCATATACGAGGGATTTGATGTTTTCCATGCTGGGAATAGTTGTTTCTGAGAATCAGAAGCTAATTGAGAGCATTCGGAGAGTATTGGAGACTCTGGCAAAAAATCAAACAGAACGTGGCCATATCACTTCGCTGGTTCATGACAAAGAAAACCGTGGATCAAGTGATACGACTCCATTGTTTTTGCTAGGTGTTGGCATATTCAGAAAAGCAACGGGTGAACATGATTTCCTTCAGGATGCTGTCCGTAAAGCCCTGACTTGGATGGAGTATCAAAGCCCGTCGGACCGGTACTTGGTTGCCCAACAGCCAACAAGCGATTGGCGTGATGAACAATGGGTGATCGGATATGGTCTATATGTGAATACCATTGTATATAGTTACCTCCGGCTTCTGGATCAGCATAAAAAAGCAGATATGATACGCAAAGAAATGCGGCGGATTACAATATCGGGAGGAGAACTGCACCGTCATGTCCATGAAGGTCTTGTTGTACAACATAAGCCTTACTATGCTTTCTGGTCATATAAAATTTATAGTAGCGAACGGTTCGACCTGCTCGGTAACAGCCTTGCTATTCTCTCCGGAATTGCATCCACTTCAAAGGCTGAGAAAATAATTTCCTGGATCGAAGAGCAGTGCACTGGCATGAGAAAAAATGGCGAACTATCCATTGATCTACCGCCTAATTTTTTCCCCTTTATTAAGCCTGAAGATTTTGACTGGCATGTGCGATATTCAGCATATAACAATCCGGGAGAGTACCATAATGGAGGCATTTGGCCTTTTATCTGCGGGGTTTATGTAGCCGCATTAGTTGCAGCTAAAAGGTACAAACTCGCCGAAGAAAAACTCCTGGCACTTACCCATATTATAAAAATTTCCAATACCAAAAGCATCGATTTTGGTTTTAACGAATGGATTAAAGCCCAGGATGGTAAGCCCATGGGACAGGATTGGCAAACCTGGTCTGCCGCGCTTTATCTGTATGCCGTAAAATGTGTTGAAGAAAAAAGAACCCCCTTTTTTGATGAAATAAGAATATGACCTGTCTATGGCGAATTGCTAACTTGTGCCAATCTACGCCATAATTTCCCGCGTTTCTCCTTCTTGCTTGTCCCTGCCAAAAACTCCGTTTGAGCAGATCTCCCCATATTTAGGCCAATCCTTGACGAAGACAGGGCTGCCCAAATTACGGAAACCCGCACATGGACCAATAATAATAATTAGGGGTTTCCAGGGCAATTCAAACTAGCGTCCCTCCCCGCTCGCCCCGTTTGAAAGAAGATCGACCGCCAGCGTATGTCTAAACCGGTGCGGATGGCCCGGCATAACCGCAGCTTCCTTGCACATCCGCTTTATCGTCCGACGCCAGAGGTTCGCGGTTGTGTGCATCTTCGTCGAATCTCCGCGCAGGAAAAAATTTCCGGCGCGTGACGTGAGCGACTTCAAAAGCTCCACAAGTTCCGGAGGTAGGATGATATGGACTGGGACTCCTGCTTTGGTTGTGTAGAGGTACAGCCGATTATCTTGGAGATCGGAAACCTTGAGCAGGGAAGCATCCCCTATCCGCGGGCCCGAGTGCCGAAGGGTAAGCACGAATGCCCGCTCCCTCGTCGAGTGTGCTTTCGAAATGATGTTCTGGACTTCCGTTTCCGAGAAGGGAGGCCGGGGAAGGAGCTTCACCTTCGGTGGTTTGAGCGCCGCCGCCGGATTCCGTTTGAGCCATTCATTCTCCACGCAGAACCGGAAAAGCGAACGGAGCCGTTCGAGACGCTTCGCGGCCGTTCGGGGCGAGAGCGTCCAGCCGTTCCGGAAATCCCGCGTGAGTTCGGCGGTGAAGTCGGATAGCGCATAGATCCCCTTCTCCCGGCAGAACTCGGAGAGCTGATTCTTGAGGAGCCGGTATTTCCGAAACGTCGAATCATTTAGATTCCGGCTTTCGCAGTCCTTGATGAACTTTTGGAGCGATTCTTCAACGCTGATGCTTGGCTCTTCCGGCTTGGGTTTCAGGGTTCCCGCTACTTCCCATTCTCGCACCTGCCGCTGGGCTGCTTCCCACGAAGTAAACCCAATCGACCTTTTCAAATATTCATTGCCGACCGAACCCTCGGCATAGATCGGGCATCGGCATCGCCGTTCTTTCCGTGAATCATATTGGCAATTCTTTTTATGCCTGCGGTAGAGGATTATCATGCGGCGAGTATTCGCCACGAACCGTCCATATTTCACTCACGGAATTGGTTTGCTTTGTAGGTTGTTTATTATGAATTAAAATGGCGGAGAGGGTGGGATTCGAACCCACGTACCCCCTTTTGGGGGGTAACTCGATTTCGAGTCGAGCCCGGTACGACCACTTCGGTACCTCTCCTCGGGATGAAGCCTACCAAAGTTCCTTCCGTCCGCCAAAGAGAAATTGCACGGACCGGCCAATCATTGGATAATATTACAGTCGAAGGAGGCAAAATTGGCGGATCCCTCTTACTATTCCCGAATAGGGCGGCTTTCATCCATCGTTCTCGCGCTCCCCAGTTCGATGGCCGCCGGATGGCTTTTCGGATACTTCGTTTTCGACCGCTTTCTGGCGACCTATCCCTGGGGGACCATCGGTTTCACTTTCCTGGGAGCGGGGGCCGGCTTTTACGAGATCATTCAAATCTTAAAATCGGACCAGCAGAGCAAAAATGATTAGTTCCGAAGTGTTCGAATCCCGGTCCTTTCGAATTGGAACTATCCTGGTTTGCTTGGGAACTATCCTGACATGGCTGATACTCGGCCTCCCGTATGGACTTTCTTTTTTTGCGGGTGGATTGCTTTCGGCTTTGAATTTATCAATGCTAAAGCACAGCATCAATTCGGCGCTGAGCCGCTCTGCGAATCCCAAGTTTCGGACGGTTGGGGCCTACATCCTACGCCTTCTGTTGATTCCGCTATGTCTGTATGCTATCATGCGACTCTTTTTTTGGGGGGTTATCGCTGCAGTCGCAGGATTTGCGGCTTTCGGTTGCGGTCTTTTTGTTGAAGGCGTTTGGGAGATCATCAAAAGCAACTCCAAATAAAATATGCACGAATCATCGCCTGTTGCTGTCTTTTTGAATCAGTTCATATTTGATCCTATAGCCCGGGCTTTAGGAATCCATCTGGTTCCAGGCAACCATGCTGTGCCGGATCATATCGTCATGATTCTGCTGGTTGCACTGGGCCTTATTATTTTCTCCTGGTGGTTGCGAGGCAGGCTCAGCGTCGAAAATCCCAGCGGGATTCAGCACCTGATTGAAGTATGCTTTCAGGCTGTCCGGAATCTCATGAGTGAGGTGATCGGAAAAGAAAGCAACCGCTTTATCCCGATCATCGGAACCCTCGCGATCTACATCCTGACGGGAAACCTTTT
>JBEKKY010000251.1:0-6168 GCA_050010475.1 Acidobacteriota bacterium
ACCCGCAGGCGTTTGCAGGGAAAACCTGCTTTGTGGATCGTGGTAAGCAGCGCCCGGCTGTGCCAAAGCAAACACCGACAAGCTGAGGAGAGCAAAAATGATGACGCTGTTCCGCATGAAGATGAGCCTCCCATCCAAGTCTACGCCCGTTTGTGGAAAGAGCTATCCGCAGACAGGCCAATTCAGAAACACCATCGGGCCAGAGCGGGTTTACAACCGGTTCAATCTGCGGCGAGCCCCGTGCCGCCGTGGCGCCGCGTCACCAGCCACCTCTACCATCTGCCCATGTGAAGGGACGGAAGACGGCGGCTTGCTCATCGGCGGTGGTTCCGAGTCCCCAAAATGGAGCCGTATCTCCACTGTCCACTTTTTGCCGTTTTAAGCTTGGCTGCGAGACTTCACTCATTGCCTCTTTTCGCAAGCAAAGCGTGGTACTGAGCCTTTTTTCAACCGTGGAGATACGGCCCCCTTTGGGGGAATTTTACTACGAAAATGAAGCATGTATAGATACTTGCCAAAGCTTGGCACAGAGCAAGAGCTTCTAACAGCATTTCTGAACTGAGTATGAGATAAAGATCAATAAGGGAATTCGTCCGAATCCCTTCCTGATACCACGCGATCAATCACCTTCTTCCAGAGCGGAGTTCGAGTGGTTTCTATACGCCTCGGCAGGCAGGTCAGAAGTTGTTGCGGACCCATTTCATGACGTTGGCGGGCGCCCGATTCTCCCTCAGTTTCTGCGCCATGAACTTCATATACTTATCGATGTGCGTAAAGAAAAACTTGTAGGCCGGGCACAGGAACTGGATGAACCGGATGCCTATCTCCTTCAAGAAGCGGTATGCCGAAAGCGGGGCATAGGAGTTCTTGCGGTTCACTGTCGTCAGCGTGTTGAACTCGACCTTGTGCCTCTTCAGGCTGCCGATAGCGCGCATAACCCGCGCGAAAGTTGGTTTTCCAAGCTTGTCGGTTCGGTAGGCGTCATGCAATTCGGCCGGACCGTCGATCGAGATACCCACCAGGAAGCGGTTTCTGGCAAGGAACTCGCGCCAGCGGTCATCCAAAAGTGTGCCGTTGGTTTGCAGGACATTCTCGATCTGCTTACCGTTGGCATAGAGCTGCTGCAGGCGAACGACCTTCTCAAAGAACTGCAGGCCCGGCAGCATAAGCAATACCAGGAAATCGACAGACCCAACGCGTATAGTCGACATGCTTACCGCCTTTCAGATGCGGCGGAGAACCTGCGTAGAGAGATCCCATTTCTAAAAAAGAGCCTTTATTTTACCTGGCGCGCGGCTTCCACCAACCTCAAATATTTGGTTGCGGCTTTGGCCGCGCTAGGAAAAACAAACTGGCGTCGTCGACCTGGCGCAGGAGTTCGCCAAGGCGGAGGCGACCGGCGCGCTCTGGGGGATCGTTTCTCTCACGTCGATCTGCTGGTCTTGGTGGACTTCGGCATGAAGAAGCTCGGCCCCAGTGCCGCGGAAGATCTCCTGGAGATCTTCGTTCGCCGCTATGAGACGACTTCTACGCTGATCACAACCAATCGACCGACTCAGGACCGGGGCCAGTTCCTTAGCGACATCCCGACAGGTCCGCCCCCTGTTTCGAACGAATATTTTGGGGCAGGCACTGGCAGCAGTCCGACGATCCAAATCCTAGACCCGAAAGAAATAGGCACCAGGACGCACGCATTCCCCCATTATCCGTCTATGTCTCATGATGCTCTTGGCTGCGGCCAAGGCGTGAACGCAATTGGTGAGAGCGTATCCTGGCGCGAATTTTTGGAACAGCCAGACCCCCAATTGAATGGGGGTCCGGCTCTTCGCATTTGACCTCTGCGTTAACTAGTGTGACGGGGCCTCCATAGGGGTCGGCACGCTGACAAAGACATATTTCACTGTGATAGAACTGGGGGAATTGGCGGCATTTGGAGCTGTGATGCGCAAGCCCACGCCTGATACTGGATACGAAGCGTTGGTGCTGCCACTTGTAACAACGCTTATCCACTCAGTGCCGGTATGGACATCCACACTATATCCAGCGGCGGTGCTGTAAATGCCAAGTGTGCCCAAATAATAGGGGGGGGCGGCGCCCCGACCGGTTGTGGTGCCGGAAGTATTATTGTATAGGACGCACCCTTGTTGATGGTCTGACTTCCACTCCAAATCCATCCTATTTGTGGCATGATTTGATATTCCTCCTTTTCTTAATTAATTGGTCGTTAGCTTCTGGGGTATAGCCGGAATAAGCTGCAGTTTTATATTGCAGCCTGACCCTGATACCCGCCAACCTCCAAGTTGTAGGTCTCATGTTAACCGTACCCGGCTGCTGTAAGCATCTCTGACGGCGACAACTGAATAACTGCTTTAACGGCTAAGAAATATCAATTTCTTAGCCGGCCTGTGCCGGCGCGTAGGATAAACAAGCTGCCGTTTTGGCGCGCAGGCCGCCTGGGATGCGACTCTTGCAGCTTCTGTAATGGGACCTTATGCTAACATCGCTCGTTTGCCGCAACTGCTGCAACGGTCATCGACCTGGGTGGCAGCGAATATCAGTCGTGAAGATGCCCAACAGAGCCGCCTCAATGAGTTTCTCTATTGGTGTGAGGGATTGGAGGAGGGGCACCCACTAGAACAAGATCCTATCTGTGCATGATCTTTTGCTGGGGCTATGTCTGTCTTGATATGGTTCAAGTCTAGGCCTGCTCGAAAACGAATGTCAATGAGAAACTTAGCTTTTAACGTTGCTGTGGCTTCGTAACAGAAGTGCACGAGGCTACACCGTAATCGATTCGGCCGGTGAAGGAGCAATCCTCCGACTTCGTCCAGTCATGATGACCATGCTGGTGGCTACGCTCGGGTTATTGCCGGTGGCCTTGGTGCCTACGCCCCCGTTTAAACTGGTGAGGCACAGCGAGGTGTGGGCGCCAGTCAGTTCTCTCCGCTGATTCATTGCTGTTCTCAGCCTATATTCCCGAAAGAATCAGTGTAATACTGATATTTACGTTAATGTGGCTTAGCCAGTCCAACACCTTTGCATAACCAAAGTTCTTCTCATTAAGTTTGAAATCAAAATCCTTAGACTCACTGGGATTTTAATGCAATGTTCAATGGCATACGGATTAGAGTTCGAAAGAGAATTGGGGAAAGGTATTCAAAATCGACGACAAGCATACGAATGAGGTGAGTGGAAGATTAACGTAATGATCGGCATGCCGAGAGCAACTGATCGAATAAAACCAGTTGATTCTCCAGCACCGCGGCAGGACGAAGATATTGTTCAAGATATTCCCGTGTTGTGTTCCCGCCAACCATTGCCAACCCGATTTCGAAATAACCTAGAAATCCGTGTATGGAGAGATGCGATTCTCTCTGCAAGATGACATTTTCCAGCCGGGTTAATTCATTCAACTCGTCTTGCGAAAACAGGTGTTTTGGGTTTCGGTGAACGGTTTTCAGACAGGATTGCAGAAGCTGTTTCATCTCTTTGATCTCTACGATGCTCTTGTGTACTTGGTCCTGAGCCCCGGCTATCATGTGGTCAAATTCTTCCGCAGAAACGGTGTAATATTTCCGCAAAAACTTTATGACGCTTGCCGCTGTTTCCTCCGCGGACAACTCGAACCCGTCCAGTGTGGCAAGCCACACCGGTTTTTGCAGGTAGTTGCAGACGGTTTGGCTATCAAGCGGAACGGGCAGCGCCGGATGAAAATTCAGATGTCCTGATTTCCACTCACTCCGGAAATGCAGTGCCTGAATTTCCGGAGAGACTTCTGCCGTAGACTTTGATTTTTTTTCGCAGACTTCCCCTAGCAGCGTGCGGACCGCCCACACTACCTCCTCAGGCAGAATTCGCCGAACTCCGGCGAGTCCTGGGTCGGCTTCCTCACCATACTCTAAGAGTTGCGGCGACTGGATAATCCAATGCCCTGTCCCATAGGGTCCGGTTTCCCTGAAGTATGCAGATGTCTCGAACAAGGCCACAAGTCGGGTTCCGACTGCGGCGCCAAGGTGCATTGTTCCAGTATCATTCGTAACCAGAACGGCACACCGCCTCAGGAGTGCCGCAAGCTGAGGGATCGTGGTTTTCCCGGCAAAACTTATCGCGCCAGGCACAGCTTGGGCAATCTGGCAGCCGAGACTCTCTTCAGCTTTCGAGCCGAAAACCAGCACCCTGACTCCTTCGGAGGACAACTCCCGGCCGATTTTGATGAAATTTTCCACCGGCCAACGTCTTTCGGCGAGGCTGGCGCCAGGCTGGAATCCAACGATACAGCAGCCCGGTTCACAACTGGACAGCCATTCGTCTGCAAGTGCGACACACTCCCGATCAAGCGGAAACACCGGTGCATTCACGGCTGATGCGGCGCCGGAAAGATGCACGTAGGAATCAACAATATTGAACAGATTCGCTTTCCTAAATTTGATCAGTGAAAAAGTGTACAAGCCCCACGGATCGCCGGTTCGCATGTGACAGGTGCGGTCGTAAAAAAGGCCGTAGATTTCCTTCGGCCCCAGTGCAGTGGTTAACCAGCACGAAAACGGATCGTGCGTCAAATTGATAATCGACCGGAAACGTCTGGACTTCAAAATGGCCAACCAATCATGCACTCCGATCAAGCGCTGAATAGGATCGATGGTCTCATTGGCCAGACTGGAAATCGGAGGATTGAAAGCAATTGTCTCGGCCACATCGGGATTCCTCTCGAAAACCGACGCATATTCTGCCCGTACAAGAACAACAATGCCGTCATCCGGATGACGCCTGCGCCACGACGCTATCAGAGGGGTCGACTGGAGGCAATCACCGAGCCTCGAAAGTTGTATGAATAACACCTGTTCCATCGTTTCAGCCTTGAGCTCTGCTTTCTTTCTTGAGCAATTCATCCGACAAATTGCATAGAATCGCAAAATCCGACGGTGGCGCCTTGTATTCAAAATGCTGCAGGATATCTTGCAGCGAGAGTTTCTGTTCCGCGCGCAGAGAGTTTAACCAACTCCTCAACTCCGGAAATGTTCCCGCCTTTTTCCGAAGATCTTCGGCACGCCATGAATGGACATTATCCGGATCCGACATCAGATCGAGATATGTAGAGTGCCGCTCCCCGGAGATCCATTTTTCCCAGAACGCCAGCCGATCCTCTGCCAGAATGCGTTTCTGTGCATCACTTGGATTGCTGCTTTGTCCTGTCTTGTGGAATATGTATGAGTCTTTCCCGGCATAGCCCACACCAAATCCGGCCTGTCTCGCCATGAGGCAATAATCGCTGTCACTGTAATAAGTCTTCATCGATTCGTCCATCGGCCCCACTGATTCAACAACGTCCCGGCGAATCAGAACGCTGCAAAAGGTCACCCATTTTTCCGGCGATGGTGTTGCGCAGGCGTCACGGGCTACACTCCCCACCTTGTGCCTGCCCGCGGGATAGCATTCATAAGCGCCCCCGAAAACTATGAGATCCCGTTGCCGAAAATGCCTCACCTGTTGCGATACGATATCCCAATTACGGGACTCCGAAAGGGACTGCATGACTTGCAGCGCACCTTCAAATTGCATGCGCGATTCGAAGCCAGTGTCGTTGTTTAAAAGCCAGGCGTATCGATACTCGGGCGGCGAGCTTCTTAGCCTATTCAGGCCGACGTTGCAGGCAGGAGTAAATCCGCGGTTCTGGAGATTGTTGTTAACGATCAGAAAGGAATAGGCAGGAAGCTCAATGAGCGAAGTGTCTTGTTGGAATATTGTTGACGGCAATGTGAATCCGGCGGATTTAAACAGGTCGAGAAGCAGTTGGTCCGGACCGTAATGAGGAATTACGATAATCGTACGATTCATATTCTCACTCAAATTGGTTAGTACGCATTTTAATAGAAAGGCATCCTGAAGAGCGAACGATTATTGAGTCCCGCCTAATATAGTGACACAACCGCATGCCCTAGCCTCGAAGGGCATGCGCGCAATGCTAAGGACCTGTGACAAAATAAGTGATGCACTTCGGCGCGAGCGCCGGGCGGGCAGATGCAAGGCGGCGCGACGCAGGCGATGCGGGGACATCGTCGAGGAGCGCCAACGCAGCAGATGCCCGCCCGCCGTCGCGCCCCTTCGGGCTGCGGCCCGCAGGCCCGCTGACTGCGTTGCTCGCTCCTCACATACTACCCGGTATGCTCG
>JBEKKY010000252.1:0-5850 GCA_050010475.1 Acidobacteriota bacterium
TCGATCACCTCCGAATCGCGCACCGACCCGCCGGGTTGAATCACGGAGCGAATCCCGTAGCTTGCCGCCGTTATCAGGCCGTCAGGAAAAGGGAAAAACGCATCAGACGCCATAGAACTCCCCTGCAGCGGAAGGGTCGCTTTTGAGGCGCCCCATTTCACGGCATCCACACGGCTTGTCTGGCCGGCGCCGATTCCCAGCATCCTCGATGAATCGGCAAACACGATCGCGTTGGATTTTACATGCTTTACCACGCGCCAGCCAAAAAGGAGCGCCTCCAGTTCCTCCTGTGTCGGCGCCCGCTTTGTTACCGTCTTCAAATCGTCAGGAAGCAAAGAATGCAGGTCTTTGTCCTGTACCAGGAAGCCGCCGCCGATTTGCCTGTGTTGCAGAGCAGCAGCTTCTTTCGCACTTACTTTTAAGAGCCGCAGATTCTTCTTCTGCTTCAGGACCGCCAGCGCGTCCTCGTCGAAATCCGGCGCGAGCACCACTTCGACGAAGGTCTTGTTGATTTCTGTCGCCGTGTCTGCGTCGACAGGCCGGTTAAAAGCTATCACCGAGCCATAAGCGGAAACTGGGTCACTGTCTCGTGCGAGCACGTATGCGTCCACCAGCCGGTCGGATTGGGCAACCCCGCAGGGGTTTGTATGCTTAATGACGGAAGCGGCAGGTTTATCGAACTCAAGCACAAGATTCCAAGCCGCGTCGGAATCCAGAAGGTTGTTATAGCTGAGCTCCTTTCCGTGCAGAGGAGTTGCTCCCGCAACCCCGAATGCCGGATCCGAACTTTTGCGGTAAAGCGCAGCGCGCTGGTGGGGGTTTTCTCCGTATCGCAGATCTGTGGTCTTTTCCAAAGAGAGAACCTCAAAAGCCGGCAGCGTCCCGACTTCCTTTTTAGCGCCTTCTGGAGACCAGACCCTTTCCGAGAACCAGGTTGCGATGGCGCTGTCATAGGATGCCGTTGCCGCGAATGCCTTTTGCGCCAATATGAAGCAGGACGCAGCGCTTAAAGCTCCGTTGTTCTTGTTGATCTCCTCCATGATCCACCCATAATCGCGCGGGTCGGTAACCACCGCGACCGCAGCGTGGTTTTTGGCTGCCGATCGAATCATGCTTGGGCCACCGATATCGATCTGTTCGATCACTTCGGGATAAGTGGCTCCTTTCCGTGCCGCCGTTTCGCAGAAGGGGTAGAGATTCACAATGACCATATCGATGGGCTGTATATTCTGGGCTGCCATCTGGGCTTGGTGCGAGGTTTTATCTCTAATCGCCAGGAGTCCGCCGTGGACTCTTGGGTGCAGCGTCTTTACCCTCCCGTCCAGGATTTCGGGAAACCCGGTATATTCTGAAATATCGATCACCGGTATATTCCGCTCCCGTAGGAAACTGGCAGTGCCGCCGGTGGAAATCAGCTCGACTCCCTTCTCGTGAAGTACTCTCGAAAACTCGGCAAGCCCCGACTTGTCGGAAACGCTTACTAAAGCTCTATGAATGTGGACCACGAACCACCTCCTCCGCGTAGGGCATTCTCTCGCTGTCCTGACAGTATACGCATTGCATTTCCGGAAATCAGCAGCGCATTGATTGTTTTATCTCCGCGGTTTAATTCCCATTACGACGGCGCTATCCGGAATTCTTTGGTCGGTTTACTTTCTGCTTGACAAATACGAAACGTCTAATCTAGGCTTCATCAAAATCTCTAGTTATTGTCTCAAATAGCTGGATTCGCGTTCTGCCGCGAGCATGCATGCTGGCGGGGAGGAACGTGCAGGGGATTGTCAGGTTTTTAGAGGGGAATGTACATTATGAGTAGAATTACGGGAACCGTTAAGTGGTTCAACAATACAAAGGGATACGGGTTTATCTCGCAGCCCACAGGAGCGGACGTTTTCGTTCACTACAGCTCTATCCAGGAAAAGGGTTACCGGACCCTTCGCGAAGGCGAACAGGTTGAATTCGATGTCAAGTTGGGGCCGCGCGGTCCACAGGCCGAACATGTCGTGAGGCTGGAACCTCAACCTCAACGGCAGGCTGCGGGCTAGCGGCTGTCTGCCGCAGCTGTAAATCGGATAGCATGCTCATCCAGCGCAATCGTGAAAGCTACCGCTGAACATCCATATTTCTCGCGAATGCTACGCGTCTGGGTCGCTATGTATTTCGCAAATTGCGCATAAGGGATAGGTGTCTCCCCGGTCCCTGTCTTCTTGATGCGCAGCAGCGAGTCGTAGAGGAGCCGAATCTTATCCTCTTCAGCGTTGGGATCTGCAATTGAAATGCGGACGGCCTCTGGTGCAGTCTTCCCAAACTCTGGGATTCCTTTTTCCTTGAATGCTGTTCCTTCCTTCGGCTCCGCTCCCATTTCTTTCTCCAACAGGGTGCGTCGCCAGAGGTCCCGATAGATATAGAACCGGGCGATCAGCGTATTCAGGCGAAAACGCTGGGAAAAGGAGAGCTCGGAACATTCGGATAGCTTCTTGACCAGTCTCTCGACCCGAATCTTCAGGTCTTCGGGTGGTTGCTTTCGATTGCCGTTGAAGAAAATATGATATTCGATCTTCAAACGGCGGAGCCATTCCTCCATATTTGCCAGGTCATCGTCGTACATCATATTCTTTAAACTCTTTGCACCTTCGCGGCGCCGGGATCAAACGCGAAGGCCCGATGCATTGAAGAATTTCAAACCGTTGACAGCTTCCCGGTGCTGTGTTGAAATGCCCGAATGAACATGACCGATCAACAGAACCTCTTTCGACAAATTCCCGCAGTGGATCAGCTTTTGCTCCGCCCAGTCATCGCATCCTGGGTGGAACATACCAGCCGGGAGTTCGTTGTTTCCGAAATTCAGAAACTGCTCCAGACCATTCGGGATTCAATTCGATTCAACAACATACCCACGGTGGACATCAATCCTGAATACGTGGAATCCACCCTGGTCGAGACGCTTCAAATCCGGTTGCGCCCTAATTTGCGCACAGTCATCAATGCGACCGGAGTTGTTCTGCATACCAATCTGGGCCGCGCGCCCCTTTCCGCAGCCGCTCAAGAGAGTTTATCGGCATTTTCCGCCAATTATACAAATCTTGAATACGAAATTCTTACCGGTCAACGGTCCCACCGGGACAAGCTGGTGGAATCCCTCATGCAGGAAGTGCTGGGCTGTGAAGCAGCAACGGTGGTAAACAACAACGCGGCAGCGGTTTTTCTGGTTTTGAATACGCTGGCTTCCGGCAGAGAGGTCATTGTTTCTCGAAGCGAGCTGGTCGAAATCGGCGGGTCTTTTCGCATACCGGATATCATGGCGCGCAGCGGAGCCATTCTGCGCGAAGTGGGGACGACCAACAAAACGCGCGTTGAGGATTTTCGGAATGCCGTCGGGCCAAATACTGCCTTGCTGCTTCGGGTTCATCCGAGCAATTTCCGCATGCTCGGCTTTACCGAAAGGCCCGAATTGAAAGAGCTGATCGGTCTTTCCCGTAACTCGGGAATCCCTCTGGTAGAAGATATCGGCAGCGGTTGTCTGCTGGATCTGAGGCCTTTTGGAATTGCAGACGAGCCGGTTGTTCAGGAAAGCCTGGCTGCGGGAGTCGATCTCGTCTCTTTCAGTGGAGACAAACTTCTGGGGGGACCCCAGGCGGGAATCATCGCGGGCGCACGGAAGCTGGTCGATCCGATTCGAAAAAACCCGCTGATGCGCACGTACCGGGTGGAAAAGCTGATTTATGGAGCATTGGAGGCAACGATCGGCAGCTATCGGTTTGGAAGGGCCGCAGCAGAAATTCCGGTCGTTCGGATGATCGCCATCACCGGTAACGAACTCAGCCAACGCGCGCGCAATTTTTCCAGGAGACTGAGAGTCGGGCTTGGTAAGGATACCCGTGTCCGCTTGATCCCGGGGGACTCCGTGGTTGGTGGCGGCTCTTGCCCCGAATGCCATCTTCCAACCACGCTAATCGCACTCGATTCCGGACGCGTGCGGCCGAACGTAATCGAGTCCCGGCTGCGTTTGCAGGATCCGCCAATTATTCTGCGCCTGGAAGAAGACCAGGTTCTTGTCGATTTGCGGACCGTGTTCCCATCCCAGGAGCGTGCGCTGATTGACGGGTTTTGCAAGGCTCTCTTGGAGCCTTCGAGTCTTTGAGGCTTCGCGTTTTACTCGAAGACTCGAAGACGCAAAGACTCAAAGATCTATATGATGGAGAAGGTGAGGCGGACAGTTTCCATATCCGCACTGTCGAGCTGCACACGCACTTTCGATCCCAGCTGAAATCGGCGGCGGCGGCGCTCTCCGACGAATGAATGTGTTTTCTCTTTGTAGATGTAATTGTCGTCAACCAGAGTGCCTAAAGGGACGAACCCTTCGACATAGTGGTCGAGTAATTCCACGAAAAATCCCTGACGCATCGCTGAAAAAACAACCGCTTCGAATTCCTCCCCTATTTTGTCGGCCATAAACTGCACTTTTTTGATCTTCTCTATTTCACGCTCCGCTTCATCGGCAATGCGTTCCCGCGAGGATGTATGCTTTGCGATTTCAGGGAGGCGATTCATCACTCGTTCGCCCCAGCCGGAATACGGCTCTTTCCCAAGCTGCGCCTTTAAAAACCGATGGACCAGGAGATCCGGATAGCGGCGAATTGGGGAAGTAAAATGAGTATATTCGGGGGTTGCCAGTCCGAAGTGCCCCAGATTCTGCTCCGAATAGCGCGCCTGCATAAAGGACCGCAGCATCAAATAGGCAAGAAACCTCTGTTCGTGCTTGCCCTGCAATTGCAGGACAAATTTCTGAAAATCTTTCGGGCGGTACTGCCCGTCGTGTTTCTCCAGCTTGTATCCCAGTGATAGAGCGAACTCGGCGAACTCGTCCACTTTCAGCGGATCAGGCTTTTCGTGAATTCGGTAGAGTGCAGGCCCACCCGATGAGGCGAGCTTTTCCGCGACGCACTCGTTTGCCAGGAGCATGAACTCCTCAATAATGCGATGGGCAATGTTGTGTTCGGCTGGGACCACACGGATCACCTTCCCGCTTTCATCAAACTCTATCTCAGCTTCCGGCAAATCGAAATCGACGGCGCCGCGTTTGTACCGCTTCTTCGACAGAATGAGGCAAAGCTCCTCCATGAGCTCGAAAAGGGGAACAAGATCGGCATAACGGGCTCTCTCCTTCGGATCCCGATCTTCCAGTATCCTGGCAACGGATGTGTAGGTCATCCTCTCGCGGCTGCGCAGCACGCCTTGGGCAAATCGCCTTCCAACGACTTTTCCTCCGGGATCAACCTCTATAATTGCGGATAACACAAGCCTGTCGACGCCGGGCTTGAGACTGCATATTCCGCTGGAGAGCCTGGGCGGCAGCATCGGGATGGAGCGGTCGGGAAAGTACACCGAAGTTCCACGGGCATACGCGTCCGAATCGAGCGCCGTATCTTCACGGACGTAGCGGGAAACATCCGCAATGTGTACGCCCAGCAGAAAATTTCCGGAATCGAGCTTCTTCAGGCTCACCGCATCGTCAAAGTCCCTGGCTGTCTCCCCGTCGATCGTGACCGCGACTTCATCACGGAAGTCCTCGCGGCCGGCATATTCTTCATTCAGAACCCTATCGGGTAGCTCCTCCGATTCTCTGAGCGCCTCCGGCGTGAAATTAACCGGCAACCCGAATTTGTGCTCGACGATTTTGTATTCAATCCCTGGATCATCCGGGTAGCCGAGGATTTCGGTAATGCGCCCCTGGGGAATCTGATTTCTGCCCGGCGGCAACGTAATGTCGACTACGACAATCTGGCCGTCCTCGGCCCCTTTGCTCGCCTGGTAAGGAATTCGAATGTCATGAAACATCCTTGCATCCAC
>JBEKKY010000253.1:0-5832 GCA_050010475.1 Acidobacteriota bacterium
TTTTTGCCGGAAGTAATGCTCCGGGGTTTGATCAATCCTGGAGCAATTCCCCCTATATTAAGTCGGTGCGATGAGCTTCTAATAGATAAACCTCAGAGGAAGCAAGAGATGCTCTGAAAAGTTTGCGCAACACTTTTCGAACCCTCAAACCGTTTGTGGCTTGATCCAGTTACTTCCCACAACCTGTCGGCTCAAGGACCCGCAAGGGAAGCCGCTTCCGGTCGGATGGATTGAAGGCAACGGGCATCAATTTTTCAACCAGGCTGCCGGAGTATTGATCTCGTGGATGACTGCCGCAATCGGGACCTATGTAATATTGAAGATCGTGGATGCAATCATCGGGTTGCGCGTCCAGGCAGACGACGAAATCATGGGTCTCGACCTCAGTCAGCATGGCGAGGAAGGGTACAATATGTAAGAACCCGTTCCCCGTTTGCCGTTTCCCGTTCCCCGTTTCAAAAACGTGGAACCAAGGGCGGGGAAAACAGTGGCTGTCCTCATTCTTCGTCAGCCTTGACGTGGGCCGAGTTTGGGCTCTAACATTGAGTCCATGGCACAAAAATACCGGCCCACCACCGGCATTGCCGAGGTGGACAATGCCCTCGGCGGGGTAATCGCAGGCGACAACCTCGTCTGGGAAATCGACTCCGGAGTGGCCGGAGATCACTTCATATCGCAATTCGTCGCAGCCTGTGAACTGGGGGGCGTTCCAGTCGTATATGTAAGCTTCAATCGTTCGCCCCAGACGATTGCGGCAAAGTATGCCAGGCTAATGTCTCCGGGCCGGTTTTCATTGATTGATTGCTTCTCGTCAGGAAAGGGAAATTCCGACGAGGTGTTCCTCAAGTTCTTCGATGATCCCGCCCGCAATACAGTGCACGCTCCCGTCCATATTGCGGATCCTGCCGATCCTTCCCGGCTGGAGCAAGCCCTGATCGAAGTCGGAACCCGCGGGGGGCGATCGGCGAATTATGTCTTCGACTCACTAACCGGCATGCTGGATCTCTGGGGGGATGAAAACCGGGTCGTGCGCCTGTTCGGGCACCTCTGTCCCAGACTGTACGACCTCTCCACGCTCGCCTACTGGCTGGTCGAAACTGAGGCTCACACCGAAGCGTTCCTGGCAAAGGTTCGACACATCACTCAAGTCGTAATTGAAGTCTCGCTCGCAAACGGGCAACGGGCGCTCACAGTTCATAAAGCTGCCGGGCGGAGCGCTGCGATTGGTGCGCCGCAGCCGCTCGACCTCGAAGAGGGATCTTCGGTTCAGGATGGCGAATCTCGCAGCGCCAAGGACCTGGACCGTATGACACGCCGGGGCGAGGAATTGCGCAGGAAATACCAGGTTGACAGCATCGTAGGGGGCAGTGCAGCTATCCGCCGGTTGCTTGGCTTGGCGGCAACCGCCGCGCATTCCCGTTCTTCTGTTCTGATAACCGGAGATACGGGCACAGGGAAAGAGCTCATCGCCAACGTCGTCCACTACAATAGCGACCGTGCATCCGGGCCCCTGGTAAAGGTAAATTGCGGCGCTCTGCCGGAAGCGCTGCTCGAGACCGAATTGTTCGGCCATGTAAAGGGCGCTTTTACCGGTGCAGTGCGTGACTATGAAGGGCGTTTCCGGGCCGCGGACGGCGGGACCCTCTTTCTGGATGAAGTCAGTGAAATGAGCCCTCGCCTGCAGGTGAAGCTTCTGCGGGTGCTGCAGGAGCGCCAGTTCGAACCAGTCGGGTCCACCAGGACGATGACCGTTGACGTGCGCATCGTGGCCGCGACCGGACGTGATCTGCGTTCGGAAATCCGGGCCGGGCGGTTTCGCCACGATCTTTTCTATCGCCTCAATGTCATTCCCATCCATATTCCACCCCTATCCGAACGCCACGAAGATATTCCGCTTCTGGTGGACCACTTTCTCGAAAAATACAATCGCGAATCAAACCGGCAGGTCACGCGCGTGCCGCGCGAGGTGATGGACAAACTGCTCGCCTACTCGTGGCCCGGCAATGTCCGGGAACTGGAAAACTGCATAGAGCGAGCTGTCGTGATGAGTCCCGATAACGAGGTCTCGCTGGAGCTCCTTCCCGAGGAAATACGGGAGTGCCGCCCCGATCCGGCTGTTTCTCCTAATCCCGTCAGCGCGGCCGGCCCGGAATCCGAGCTGCGCCAGGCTGTAATCCGTCTTCTGCTCTCAAACAATGATCCATCCGGGATGCGCGACATAATTCTGGATACAGTCGAGGAGACTTTGCTGCGCCATCTGCTGGATTCGGGACGCTACAGCCAACGGGAATTGGCGCGCCTGCTTTCATTGAGCCGGGTAACCTTGAGAAAGAAACTGGACCGCTACAAAATCTCCTAATATAATTATCCCTTGAGCTCAAAAGTCTTAGGGTCAAGCTCAGGCACAGAGAGATGCGAGTAGATGTTGGAACACTTTTTGTGCCAGCAGGAAATGAATTAGGCCACGCTAAATCTTGCCGCAACAAGCATTAGTTGAAGGTCTATTCCATAATTCATCTAAGACATTGTAAAAATTGAGTGAAAAAATCTGCTTTATTTGGGATGCTCATTGGCACATTCATTGCTAAGTAAAAACTGCAAGGTCAATTATATGGAAAGGAAAATGAGCATGCCTGAAATTGTCAAGTATTACGGTCTGTGCGAGACCTGCGAGCACGACGCGACCTGCATGCTGAGACGAAGCACTCAGCTGAAGATTATTCAGTGCGAGGAATTCTCGACTCAGACGGTAACCAGGAAAGCGGATGCCGGCCGGAACGGTTCGATGACCGCTAATCCTGAGGAATCGGCGAGCATGGGCATTTGCGTCAATTGCCTCAACGTCGCTACATGCGGATTCCCGAATGCGCGGCAGGGAGTTCTGCAATGTGAGGAATACACCTTGGATGAATCCGGAGCTGTTCCGAGCAAGAAGGCGGAGTGTTCCGAATCAGCCGCATAGGAATCGATACTGGAAAGAAAGAATGGAGACAATTCCCGAGCAACGTGCGATCACAGTGTTTGTATGCGCCAATTGCGCCCGTCCCGGAAAGGCGCCTTCATCGGCCGGGCGGGTCCGGCCCGTTGTGCCGGATTTCAACTGGCCGAGCCCTTTTCAACAGGTTGTGGTTCCCTGCACAGGGCGTCTTCAGCCCGAACATGTCCTGAAGGCGTTTGAATCGGGCGCGAGCGTCGTATCGGTGGTCGCGTGCCAGGATGATAACTGCCATTATGTGGAGGGGAGCCGGCGCTGCACTCACCGAATTGACTTTATCCGGTCGCTTCTGAATGAGATAGGACTCGGCGAGGAACGCCTGTTGCTTTTTCATCTGCCGGGGTCTGCGTCGGAGGATCTGTCGATGGTCGCCGGGAAAGCGGCTCCGGAAAGGGACCCGGATTCCGTCAACGCTCAAATCGCTGCCGTTCGCGAGCATGCGCTTAAGGTTCTTCGGGCTTATCCTCCCAACCCCCTGCAAGGTTCGGGCGGGCTGAACGGCGATTTTGACCTTGAAGAAACGGTTTGCGACAAGGAAGGCAGCGATGAGTAGGTTTGCGGAAGCGTTGATGTCGGGCCGGAGGATTGTAACTGCTGAGTGTTTGCCGCCCCGCGGATCCGACGCCGATGCTGTTCGGAAATTTTCGGCTGCGCTGCCGCAGAGTTTGGACGCTGTGGTCGTTGCGGACAATCCTGATGTCATCCGTGGATCCGCCCTGTCCACGGCTCGAATCCTGGTAAGGGAAGGCCGAATGGGCGTAGTCCTATCAATGACAACGCGCGATCGCAATCGCCTTGCTCTTCTGAGCGATGCCCTGGGTGCGGCGGCTCTGGATATTGACGCGATCCTTTGCACGAGCGGCAATCATCAATCTCTGGGCCTTTGTCCCCAGGCTGCCGCAGCGAACGATCTTGATTCGATTCAATTCACCCAGGCTATGAAGAAAATTGTCCTCCATGGTTTGGGAATGGACGGCAAAACGCTGGAGCCCAAATTGGAGTTCCAGGTCGGAGCGACCGCGCATCCGTACATGCGCCCGCTCGAACTCAGTCTGCTCCGCCTGAAAAAGAAAATATCGGCCGGAGCGGACTTTGTTATGACTCAAGCCATTTTTGATTTTGACGGTTTTTCGGAATGGATGGATGGGGTGCGCGCGGCCGGTTTTGACAAGCGCACCGCGATTATTGCGAGCGTCCTGCCGCTTGCGAGCGCAGAGAAGGGAAGGGAGTTGCAACAGGCCCAGACGTATGGACCGATCCCTGACCGCGTAATTGACCGTATTGCCAAAGCTGCGCATCCTGCCAGAGAGGGCGCTGCGATCGCTTCGGAAGCTGCAATGCGTCTCAAAGAGGTGCCGGAAATACGCGGCATCCACATTCTCAACGGGGGTTGTGATTCCCTGATTGCCGATGTCATCCGGCAGGCAGGACTTGATTCAAATGGAAAACTTTGAGTCTTGGAGACTTCGAGTCTTTGAGTTTAACTCGAAGACTCCAAGGCTCTAAGGCTCGAAGTGAAATTGTCGGAGTTTATGCGAGACTCTTATGCCTGATCGTTATCACATTCACACCGTTCCGACTCCTGGTCGCTTTTATCGCGTGGGCAAGTTCGGCGGAATCGACTGGCGTGAGGACTGCTCACGCTGTTCCAATTGCGTCAAGCGTCGTTGTTGCTTTGACGTGTATACGCATGAAACGGCGCACAACCGCGATCCGATTGCCGCGATCCAGACCCTCTACGAATGCAAAGCCTGTTTCTCGTGTGTCCAGGGTTGCACCAAAGGGTTGCTGAGCCTTTCGGTGAATCCGGAATTTCTGGAAATGGGCGACGATTTCTGGACGCCCGACTTGATCCTCAGCACATGGAACCAGTCTGATTCCGGCAGAATTCCCGTATCCGGCGCAGGCTATCGCGGCCGCTTTCATGGTCCCGGCTTCGACTCGATCTGGACCGACATGTCGGAAATTGTCCGGCCCACACGGGACGGCATTCACGGCCGCGAATACATCTCCACTTCCGTGGACATCGGGCCCAAGCCGATGCGCTTGAGATTTGCGTCTGACGGCCGGATACTTTCCGAACCTGCAAATCTGCTGGAGATACAAATTCCGGCGATCCTGGATCTTCCGCCCTGGTTGATCGGGCGCTCCGGGCTGTCCGAAGCGCGCGCCGTGGCGGCGAAGGAACTCAAAACATTCGCAGTCATGTCCGCCCGGGACGCGGCGCTTCTCCCGCCGGATCTCAAGCCTTTTGCGGCACCCGTCATTCAAGACATTCGCGCTGACGGCAACGAGTTCGGAGAAGGCAGACAAATGGTGCAGCTGTTGGATGGCCCGGACGTGTTGACGGCAGCTGAGATTATTTCGGAAAATCCTCAATCGATCGTTTCGGTCCGCATGGCCTTGAGCCCGAATTCGGCCGACCGCATCATTGAACTGTCCCGAAGCCAAATCAAAGTCTTCCAGCTTTGCGCCGACCTGCATGGCCGCGAGCGGATGAGCGATGGTTCCCCCGGGCGGCATATGAAGGACGTCCTCCGCGAGATTCACGGCCGGCTGGTGAATGAAGGGATACGCGACGAAGTTACGCTGATCGTATCCGGCGGGATCGCATTGGCGGAGCATATGGCAAAGGCAATTATTTGTGGAGCGGACCTGGTTGCGGTGGACACGGCTTTGCTGGTGGCCATTGGCTGCCGCGTTTGCCGCAGCGCTCATCGCCGGAGCGGTGACGGAACAGACGTGGATTTGTCGGAAGCTTCGTGCGGCAGCTGCCCGGTCGCATTTGGCTCCGTCGATCGAGAATATGCAGCCCAGCGCATGATCAATCTGATCGG
>JBEKKY010000254.1:0-5825 GCA_050010475.1 Acidobacteriota bacterium
GGAATTCCGCAGGTTTATTATGTCGGCCTTCTGGGAGGAACCAATGATATGGACCTCCTCGCCCGAACCGGAGTAGGCCGCGACATCAACCGGCGCCACTACACGGCTGCGGAAATTGAAGCTGCACTCTGCCGTCCCCTGGTGCAAAAGCAGATCGAGCTCATACGGCTCCGGAATACGCATCCCGCCTTCGCAGGTGAATTCCAGGTAGATGTTCCGGCAGAAAACCAGATACAAATGCAGTGGAGACGGCAAGAACACTGGATAAAACTTTACGCGGACTTATCTGTTCCGAGCGCTTCCATCACGGGCACAGGAATCCACCCAATAACCATTCCGGATGCTGCTGACCATGGCGTTCAATTCTGAAAAGGTATCTCATGAGCACACCGGCTACCCCAAAGCATAATCTGACCGCGATCAAATGGCTCACGTTTCTGATGTTCATGATGTTTGCCATGACCACTGATTCGGTAGGCATCATCATTCCGGAGGTCATCAAACAATTCCGTCTGAGCATGGTGGCAGCCGGAGCTTTCCACTATGCCAACATGACGGCGATCGCAGTGGCGGCCATTTTCCTCGGATATCTGGCAGATAAGCTTGGCCGCAAGAAGACCATCATCCTTGGACTTGTTCTTTTCGCGCTGAACTCCTACCTTTTTGCCGTGGGGAATTCCTTCCCGTTTTTCCTCACGCTGCTTGTCATTTCCGGCGCTTCGATCGGAATCTTCAAGACGGGAGCCCTGGCTCTGGTTGGCGATATCTCGCTTTCCACTTCGGAACACACCACCACCATGAATACCGTTGAGGGATTCTTCGGGGTGGGAGCAATCATCGGGCCGGCAATCGTGGCAAGGCTCCTGACGTCAGGCTTTTCCTGGAAGTGGCTTTATGTGATAGCGGGAACGATCTGTGTTCTGCTGATCCTCACGGCCCTGCTGGTAAAATACCCGAAGACTGCCAAGACAATGGACGAGCCGATCGACTTCAAGCGTACGATGCGCATGATGAAGAACCCCTATGCTTTGGGATTTTCGCTGGGGATTTTTCTTTATGTTGCTGCGGAGTGCGCCGTTTACGTTTGGATGCCGACGCTGCTGACGGGATATTCAGGCTCTTTTGCTTTTATTGCGACCTATGCCCTTTCAGTATTCTTCGTTTTGCGCGCAGTGGGCCGTTTCCTGGGAGCGTGGGTACTGACGCATTTCAATTGGACATCTGTAATGGCTCTTTTCAGCCTGGCGATTCTTATCTGTTTTGTGGGCGCATTAGTCGGCGGTTTATCCTTTGCTATCTGGCTCATGCCTCTGTCTGGGCTCTTCATGTCCATGATCTATCCGACGCTCAATTCGAAGGGCATCAGCTGCTTCCCGAAAACGGAGCATGGCGCCGTTGCCGGAGTGATTTTATTTTTCACCTGCGCCGCTGCCGCTCTTGGGCCATTGGCCATGGCGGCCATCAGCGACGCATTTGGTCATCCCAAATATGGCTTCGTCCTCGCGACCCTGTTCGCAGCGCTTCTGTTTGCGGGGCTGCTTCTCAACTGGATATATAACCCGGCCAGAGAACGTCTGGTCAAGTTAGATTCGAGCGAATACCGTGCAGCAGGATCATTTGAACCGTAGAATGCAGAATGACGCAGTTTGCCGGGAGCGCCGGCGTCTCGCCGGCAACAGCAAAACAAAAAAAAGATATCAGTGCTTTGCTTTTCAATCTTGCGCTTTGGATTTTGTTAAGCCGGGCCGGCGAGACGCCGGCGCTCCCGGCACCAGGCGCAATTGTCGTTCGAAGAAATGGAGCAGGAAATGAAAAAATCTCACATCATCATTCTAGCAATTCTGATCGCCATGCTTCCGTATGGCGCTTTTTCGCAAACCACTGCATCCTCTTTCAAAGCCGGGGCGGCCAAAGTCGACATTACGCCCACGCAGTTGCCGAAAAACATGGAGGGAATCCTCGACCACATTTACGCCAGGGCGATCGTGATCGATAATGGCGCCACCAGCGCGGCCTTGGTTTCTGTGGATACGGGCATGCTTGGGGAACAGGTGTGGCGGACTGTGTCGCAGAGAATCGAAAAAGAGTTGGGGATTCCCGCCCAAAATCTGATTATGAATCCGACGCACACCCACAGCGCGTCCGCGGGAACCGCCGAGCAAATATTCAACGCAATAAAGGCAGCCAAGGAAAAACTCCAGCCTGCTCGCATTGGTTACGGGACGGGCGTTTCCTACGTAAACGTCAACCGCAACATCATCGATCCCAATACCCGGAAATGGTGGGAGGGCGCCAACTACGATGGCCCATCGGACAAGACCGTGGCGGTGATCAAGTTCGAAACAACCAATGGCGAGCCGATCGCGGTCTATTACAACTACGCCTGCCACGCGGTGGTCACAGGCAACACCGACATGCTCAGCGGCGATTATCCCGGCGCGACCTCCCGGTATATCGAGGACTCCTTTGACGACAAGATCGTGGCGCTTTTTTCCGCCGGAGCGCAGGGCGACCAGAATCCGATCTACTTCCAGCAGACATTTGATCTGCGTGATATACGCATCAAGGATTACGCCAAACGTGGGCAAGACATCAGCAATGCCATGCCTCCGGGCGGACAGGGCCTGAACAAGCAGGATCCCACGGTCAAGAAGCTGCTGGACCAGCAAAAGCAGATGATCATCTCCATGGGCCAATTTCTGGGCGAGGAAGTCAAGCGCGTGATGCGCGAGATGACTCGTATGTCCACCGACGGCAGAATATTCGCGGCTCAAAAAATGGTCAGCTTCCCCGGCCGCAACAGGGTAGGACAAGGGCGTGCAGGAGTCGACGCCACATACACGGACGGACCCGACGTCCAACTCCGTTTAAGTCTTCTGATGATCGACGACATTGCGATTGGGGGCTGCAACGCGGAAATATTCAACCTGATCGCCCAGAGATTCAAGAGGGAGTCTCCTATAGGCAGATCCATTTTTGTGTCGATGGCGAATGGAAGCGGCAATTCCGGATATATTCCGAATGACGCGGCATTTGGCTACCAAACTTTCGAGGTACTGTCGTCGCGATGCAAGCCCGGATATGCGGAAAGCGCCATCGTGAATGGAATTCTGGACCTGATGGCCGACGCCAAGCGAATGCACTGACTTGTCGTTTCAACATTGGGCTGCATTGGAAAGGGTCATGCCCCATCAACTGATGAACAGGCCGGACGATGTTATATCAGGCTCCGCATGATTGCCGCACGATCAGGGTTGGTTGAGCGAGAATATCGCGGGGAGGGAATGTCGGATTTTCTATGCGCTCCAGCATTACCTGCATCGCGATGGTGCCGATATCCACACAGGGCTGGTGAATCGTGGTCAGAGACGGGCGCAGCAGTTCCGCATACCGGACGTCGTCAAACCCGACGACCCGTATTTTCTGTGGAACGGGGCAGCCCAGAGCATCGAGGGTCCGCATCAAATTCGCCGCAGTCAGGTCATTGGCGCAGATGATAGCTGTCGCTCCGTTGCCAACAATACTCTGAACAAATTTTTCATCGGTAGGTTCGCCGCTGTGGACCCATTGCGGATCTGGCGTAATTCCGGTGCTCAACAAAGCCTCGCGGTATCCGGCAATGCGCAGCATCACAGTCGGGGCGGAGTCCGGTCGCGCCAAAAAGTCGACCCGCCTGCATCCAAGCCTTATTAAATGGTCCGCGATAAGAAAACCAGCGCGCCGATTGTCAATGCCGACAAGGTCGAAACGGCTCCGCTGCGGGAAAGCCACAATATCCCGGTCCAGCAGGATAATGGGAATCCCGGCGGCTTCCAACTCAGTAATGACGGATTGATTGATCCGATCCTTGTCTTCGGTCAATTCCAAGGGAGCGAAAAAGACTCCGGCTACTGTCTGCCTGATGTAACTATTGCAGACTTGTTCGATCAATTCCGGATCCGCTTCGCAGCGCTTGTCACCAAAATCACCCCAGAGGACTGTATGGTGCTGCCTCTGAGCCAGGCGAGCCAGTTGGCCACAGATCGGCTCAAAAATCTCGGTACTTCCGAGCCCGGGTATTAATAGCCCAAAGCGCCACGAATCCACCGCCTTCTGACTTCTATGCACGTAGGTACCTGAACCGACTTTGCGTTCAACGAGTCCCAAATTCTGGAGGTCGCGCAAGGCGCGGGCAACTGTGGGGCGTGATGTGGCAAACTCCTTAACTAATTCTATTTCCGACGGAAGGCGCTCTCCTTCTTTGAGCCTTCCCGATTCAATATCCTCCAGAACATGTTCAAAAACCTGGCGATGTTTGGTTTGTCGCGATGCCGGCTTCTCGTGCTCGCTCACCAATCCCCCTTTGTTAAAGCTGATATTACAAATTCAGCCTGAAAAATGTCAATACAACTTTTCCTCACGCAGACAGCCAAGTGAAATTGACGCTTTTAACGAACCAAGGGTGGCTGCAAACTAATGTTGTGAGATGACATGGGTCTTCCTGATATTTCGAGAAGGCCGGATAGGTTTTTCAATCTGTTAACAAATCCAGAGAAATGATCGATTCTTTAGGTTGACATTATGCTCGCAGTTATAGCAAAAATGATCTGACATTATTATGGCAATCTGATTACCTTTTATCAATGATGGTTAATCGCCAGCGTGGCAGTTTTGATCAACTAGCTTAAATAAGCAGTGCCATTAATATACCAGCCCATTTCGCTCCCATGGATTTCGCCTAGACTGCGAGGGGCAGTTCGGAGAGATTTCAAGGTTCCGGCCGACCAGGTCGGACGCTTTCCGGGAATGAGCACTGTGCAAGGCGGCAATAAGAATGGATTCTCTTAATTTCGTAGGAATTGGAGAAGTTCTCTTCGATGTCTTCGAGGACAGAACAGAGACCTTGGGGGGAGCCCCTTTGAACTTTGCCGTCCATGCGCATCAGCTGGCCAGTCATCTCGGCGTCGGCCATGGAACGATCGTAAGTTGTATCAACTCTGATCGAAGGGGATACAAAATCCTTGACTCCCTTCACCGCCTGGGGATTTCGACCCGCTATATCGGCAAGGATTCCGGCCATCCGACCGGCTTAGTATCCGTCTTCATGCGCAATGGGGAACCTGGCTATCAAATAGAGGCTGGAGCAGCGTGGGACTACATGACGGATAGGCCTGCACTCAAAGAATTGGCCGGCCAGTGCAATGCCGTATGCTTTGGCAGTTTGGCACAGCGATCCCCTGTATCCCGCGATACGATCCGAAGTTTTCTGCAGAATGCTCCAAAAGCAATCCGCCTCTACGACGTCAACCTAAGGCGAAATACGTTGACCGGTGAGGCCGGATATTCCCCGGAAATTGTTGCTTATAGCTGCCAGGCGGCCACTATCATCAAGGCAAACCAGTCCGAACTGTTCGCGATTTTGGATCTGTTGGGGATCGATTGCCCAGCCGACCGCACCCTCAACGGGATCCGGCGCAGGATGGAATTGCTCCTCGCACACTTTCCCGCTCAAGCAATCGTTGTCACTCGAGGGGCTGAAGGAACTATTGTCCTAAGCCGTAACGGAGAATTTGACCTGAGCACGCCCGTTACAACTGGAGGAACGCCTCATCCCGTGGGTGCCGGAGACGCTTGCTCGGCAGGAATCCTATTTGGGGTTACTCTTGGCTGGGATATTCATACGACAATGGAACTGGCAAACCGAATGGGAGCTGATGTCGCGGTCCATCCATCGGCCACTCCACCACTATCCGATAGGACGCTGAATTTTGCTCATGCGCGATTGCATGACTCACCGAGGTGATGTAAATGAACCTCAAAATTACGCGTCGAAAATTCATCACCTC
>JBEKKY010000255.1:0-7553 GCA_050010475.1 Acidobacteriota bacterium
TGGGTTGAGACAGCATCAATTCCACTTGCGTGCCTTGTGGCGGCGAAAGCTTCAAGGAAGCTTGAATATATTTATGCATTGGCGAAAATCCGCTTGAGCTTGGAGACGTTTTCGCTGCCCACCATCCAATTGGACCCTCATCACAGCGAAAACATACCCAAGTCTCCACTGCCTGAAGACCATGTTCGCATGGCCTTTTCGATAGTAACCGCATGGTCAGCGGTGGAGGAACTTGGATTTGATGTTCGCGCAAGTCAAAAAAACCCTAGCAAACTGCCGGATGGAAGCTGGAATCCTATAATAAAACAGGAACTTGAATCCCGTCTGACTAAGGGCCATGTCAATTTGAAGGAGCCTGTGAGTTGGAATCTCAGGGGGCCACGAACAAAAATCGAAAAAGAACGTGAGCCTAGCATCACAAAAAAGGCACCTTGGGCCCGGTATCAGGTCCGGGATGGAGAAATGGCGGTAATAGACGCCATAAACTACGTGAGCTTCCTGCGAAGTCGGGTGTCAGCACACAAATCGGACAAGGATATGCTCAGAGTGCTATCGCCTTATGAGGTAGCGAATGCGCAGTTTTTGGTTCGCAGATTATTTTTGGAGAAGATCGGATTCTGGCGATATTTGGGTCCAGGCTAGCAAAGGACAATCATAAATACAATCGGGAATGGGCAAAGATGCGGGCAAAGACACCCCCAAGACCCAAAAGTCTCAAAATCTCAAGGTTGCCAAGTGATTGAATTTAAATTGGTTTATTGGTGGGCGGTGTAGGATTTGAACCTACGGCCCCCGGTGTGTAAGACCGATGCTCTGCCGCTGAGCTAACCGCCCAAATTGTGTTGATATTACAAGATTTAACGGCAGAAGCCAACCTATAAAATAGGCCAATTTTGCCCTTCCCTCTAACATCCATCTAACAACTCGGGGAATCTCGGAAAACATGCAAATTTTGGGGGAGATTTCCACCAAGGTTCGGAGGCGTAGACCGCCAATTCATCCAGCTCCGTTCCAGCCACCATGCCAGTTTCAAGTAACCGACTACGGGAGCAATTGGAAGGATGAGAGGCGTAATCTCCCAGGAAGCGACTTATTAACAACCAAGGGAATTCACTTCTACGGTTAGCGCGCTATGCGTCAACTGGGATTCGTCATTTCCCACAAGCCCGTATCACGGGAGTTTGAATCCGCTTGCCGAATATACTGCTGGAGAGATGCAATCTCTTGGTTTGCTTGGAAGTGCGTTATCTGGTCTCGGCACAATCAGCTGGACATTCGTGTGCTTTCGGCAAGGCTGCATGACTCGATATAGTGGGTTTTGATATGGTCTGGTTGTCGGCGCGGGAAGCGCAGGGAGGACAGCCAGCCATGATAATCGCAAAGCAAGCTCCATCCAAGGACAGCCAGCCATGATAATCGCAAAGCAAGCTCCATCCATCAGCGGCAGACAGATTGATCATCTTCAAAAACGTTTGGAAGCCTGGCGCAAATCGCATAGGCCACGAGCCCGAATACCGGACCGATTATGGAATTCTGCAGTTCGGGTTGCTGGGCACTGCGGTCTAAACAGGACAGCCAAAGTGCTGCGCCTTGACTACTACGATCTCAAGAAACGACTCGATGCCACCAGCCTCAAGCAAGGCCCAATTCCATCCTTTGTGGAACTGAGCCCGGTGGTTTCCGGACAGGCTCCCGAATGCATCATCGAATGTGAAAATCGAAGTGGTGCGAAAATGCGGATTCACCTCAAAGGCATGGGATCGCCGAATCTGAATATTCTCAGCACCTTCTGGAGGTGCAGACCGTGATCCAGATCACTCCGCAAATGCGGATCCTCGTGGCGGTTGAAACGATCGATTTCAGGAATGGCATCGATGGACTGGCGCGGATCTGTAAACAGGTGCTGCAAAGAGACCCATTTTCGGGCTGTCTGTTCGTTTTTCGAAACCGCCGGCGAACTGCGATTAAGTGTCTCACCTATGACGGCCAGGGCTTTTGGCTCATGCAAAAACGTCTTTCTTCGGGAAAGTTTCGATTTTGGCCCGAGGACGCTGCGCTGTCGAAGCGGCTGGAGGCGCATGAACTACAGGTGATTCTGGCGGCCGGCAATCCGGGAAACGTGCAGGCGGCTCCTGCCTGGCGTCGCGTCAGTCCGGCGGAATAGTGAACAAAAATGCAAATAGGACTTGCGTTCCATATTGTCTCCTGCTATCTTCGAGAGCATGGAAACAGTTCTTTCCTATCGCGGCCGGATCGTGACGGATGCCGACGTTGTTTTTATCCGTCAATTGATTGCCGATAATCCGGCTTCAAGCCGACGGGCTCTTTCTCAGAAGCTATGCGAGGCGTGGAACTGGCGGCAGGCCAACGGGGCCTTGCGCGAGATGGTATGCCGCGGCCTCATGCTGATGCTTCATCGTGCCGGCCACATCGAGTTGCCGCCGGTTCGTTGGGTGAATCAGAATCCTTTAGCCCGGCGCGGGGCGGATCGCAGCAAACCGATTCCAGCGCTTGTGGACACGACTCTGCTGCAAAGCAGTCTGGCGGCAATCCGGCCTCTTGAGTTTCGCCAAGTGCGGCATACTGGGGAGGAACCGCTTTTCAACAGCCTGCTCGACCGCTATCACTATCTTGGTTATGCGCAACCGGTCGGGGAACATCTGAAGTATCTGGTGTATGCTCTGGGACGACCGATTGCCTGTTTGGCCTGGTCGTCCGCCCCACGTCATCTCGGTCCTAGAGACCGCTTCATCGGATGGTCTCTGGAGGCTCGGCGCAAGAATATCCGCTTTCTCGCCTACAATACCCGATATCTGATCTTGCCCTTTATCGAAGTGGAACATCTCGCCTCTCACATCCTCGGGCGCATGGCGCAGCTATTGTCCGAGGATTGGGAGCGTATGTACGGCCATCCGGTTCATTATCTGGAAACCTTTGTGGATCCCGGGAGGTTCCGAGGGACCTGTTATCGTGCGGCCAACTGGAAAGTCCTCGGGCGCACGACAGGGCGCGGCAAGGATGCTCCGACCAAAAAGCCCAACCGGTCAATCAAAGAAGTTCTTGGCTATCCTCTGACGCAGGACTTCCGCCAGCGTCTCGGTGAGATATGATGGCATCGGACGTAAAGCGGATCGATATCGATATGAAGGAACTGGAAACCATCCTGGATCGTGCGCGAGACGGGACTCTGGATGAAGAAGGCTACAAGAAACTCAAAGCCGCGCTGGAAACCTTGGGCTACCTGACGGATCTGATCGGCGACAAAGACACGACCATACGCCGTCTGCGCAATATCATTTTCGGTTCCAGCACCGAGAAGAGCAGCAGCGTATTGGGGAATCTGCCGGCAGATCCGGGAAAAGCGAAGGAATCCGAGGACGCCAATGCTCCCGCACAAGAGGACAAAAAGCCCAAAGGACACGGCCGCAATGGCGCTTCTGACTACACCGGCGCCAAAAAGATTAAAATCCCGCATGAATCCCTGAAGCCTGGAGATATTTGCCCTGATTGCGGGAAAGGCAAGGTCTATCACGGAAAGGTCCCGGCTTATATTGTCCGATTGGTCGGGAGCGCCCCCATCACCGCGACCGTCTGGGAATTGGAGAATCTCCGCTGCAACCTTTGTCTCAAGGTATTCACCGCCCATCCGCCTGAAGGGGTGGGCTCGAAAAAATATGACGAGACGGCCGGAAGCATGATCGCTCTCTTGAAGTACGGAAGTGGGTTTCCATTCAACCGCCTGGAACGGCTGCAGCGAAGCATGGGAATCCCACTGCCCTCTGCCACCCAGTGGGAAATAGTCCGGGAAGTGGGAGGGATTGCTGAACCGGCCTATCAGGAGTTGATCCGGCAAGCCGCCCAAGGGGAAGTGCTTCACAACGACGATACTTCTGCGAAGATTCTCGATCTGATGAAGGGCAGACGCGATCTTGCAATAGATCCCAAGACACGCACCGGGATTTTCACTTCCGGCATCGTTTCGATCCGGGAAGGCCGGGAGATCGCCCTTTTCTTCACGGGCGGCAAGCACGCGGGCGAGAATCTGAACGATGTATTGGCGAAACGCGCCGCCGAGCTAAGTCCGCCGATCCAGATGTGCGATGGCCTTTCACGCAACCCGCCCAGAGAGTTTGAAGTAATCCTGGCGGGGTGCAACATTCACGCAAGACGTAATTTTGTCGATGTCGCTGCGGATTTTCCCGATGAATGCCGCTACGTGATGGAGACCTTCCGCGAAGTCTATAAAAATGACGCCGTGACGAAAGAACAGGGAATGTCGGCCGAAGAGCGCCTCGCGTTCCATAAGGCGGAAACCGGTCCTCTGATGGAAAAGTTCAATCATTGGCTTCATGAGCAAATCGACGAGAAGAAGGTTGAGCCAAACTCCGGTTTAGGAGATGCGATCAAGTACACGATTAAACACTGGGGGCCGCTTACCCTGTTTCTGCGCGTTGCCGGAGTTCCGCTCGATAACAATGTTTGTGAGAGAATTTTGAAGAAAGCCATCCTGCATCGAAAGGCTTCGCTTTTCTATAAAACAGAAAACGGCGCGCATGTCGGCGATCTGTTCATGAGCTTGATCCACACATGCGAACTCTGCAAAGCGGATCCGTTTGACTATCTGACCGAACTACAGCGTAATGCAAAAGAAGTAACCGCGAATCCACAAAACTGGCTTCCGTGGAATTATCGGGAAAGCTTGCTGCGCAGCGCATCACCACACCGGGCTCCGCCGTGACGGCGAAAGCGCTAACGACTCCAGTATAATAAACTCGAATCGAGGTGCTCTATGGCTGTTGGGTCAGGCTCAGGAAAGAGCATTGCCGAGTGGCTGATTAAAGCGATTGAACTTGGCTGCGATGGCTTGGAGATCCAGCACAAGACTGGCTACGAAGAGATCACGGCAATGAAGGGTAACTTCGGATTTGGGATCGGTGAGATCAAGTCCAGCAGCCCAGAAGCCGCCGCTCTTCGAGATGAGCTTTGGTCATTGCGTAACCGGACGAAACGGATTGAGCTTCGCGGAACTGTATACAAGGCGCGCGTGCGTACCTTTGAAAGCTTTGGAGAGACAGCCTACCGCATAGATATTCGCTGAAAACATGGCTTAAATCGAATCGCGCAGTCTTGCCGAAGGGACACGATTGTTTGCCGATTTCGTATCGAGAATCTTTCGGAATCAGTTGAAGGCTGTGGATCCAGGCAGGTTTCCCGGAACGCGACTTATGGCCCGGAACCGTTGCTGAACATTGGATGATGAATCTATTCTTTTTTGACTTAGAGCCTGCGCAGAAATAACTTCGCATTTTGCCGCGAGCCTTCCCATCCTGGAACCTATTTGCGCATTAACTGCAGGTGAGATAACATACTCAGTTTATTAAAAAGATCAATGTGGCTCCATCCTTTTCGCGTGCATGTCACAATCCCGCATAGGAGTCTCATTTTTTTTCGAAATACGCAGGTACAGAAAGGAGCAGCTATGAAACGCATAGGCATAGCAATGATGATCCTGGCTGCGTTTTGTATCACAGTCGGGACGGCTTCACCGCAATCGACGCAAGGCATGCCGGTCTCGGACCTTGTAAGCAAATCAACAAAGGCGATCGGCTATCAGGTCGGGGGTGGCTCCACCAAAGTCGATATGAGGGGCACGAGCATAATGCAGCAAGCAAGCGGGGAAGCCAAAATTGAAGCCAAAAAAGGCATAACAAAAATCGGAGTTTCGGTTTTGGGAATGGGACAGCCTTCGAAATTTGGTGCAGAGTTTCTGACCTATGTGCTCTGGGCTGTGTCTCCGGATGGCCGTACCAGCAATATAGGGGAGATTCTGATCAATAATATCGGCCAAGGCAAGCTGCAAGCTACCACGCAGCTTCAGACGTTTTCCCTCATCGTCACGATCGAGCCTTACTTCTCCGTACGACAGCCCAGTGAGCTTGTGGCTCTGGAGAACGAACTCCGGGAAGATACGAAGGGAAAAATCTTCGAGGTCAGCGACTACAAGCTGATGAAGCGGGGCCGATACCAGAAGATGGGAAATCCCTTGGCCTTGTCGCCGGATCTAAAGAGGGTACCCCTGGAAATGTATGAAGCCCGCAACGCGGTGGACATTGCGAGGAACAATAAGGCAGAGCAGTATGCCGCCGAGATCTTCGCCAAAGCCCAAACGGCGTTAAAAACAGCGGAAGAGCGGCTGGACAGCAGGGCAAATAAAAAGGAAATCATCTCCAGAGCTCGAGAGGCGGTCCAATTTTCGGAAGATGCGCGGTTCCTGGCGGCCCAGCGGCAGGAAGAGGCGCGGATAGCGAAAGAGCGTGAAGAAGCGGCAGCCACGGCCAAAGCTGCAGCCGAAGCCAAAGCGGCGACGGATGCGGCTGAAGCCAGGCGGAAGGCCGACGAAGAAGGCCGACGTCAGGCTGAACTGGCAGCGGCACGCGAGGCTCAGATGAAGGCGGAAGCGGATGCTGCGGCATTGAAGGCGAAAGCCGAGGGGGCTGAGGCCAAAGCGGAAGCAGACGCTGCAGCCGCCAAAGCCGCGGCAGAGCAGGACGCACTTAGGGCTAAGGAGGAGGCCGCCAAAGCCGAAGCGGAACGGGCTCGTCAGGAGGCGGAGAGGGCAGAGCGCGAGAAACAGGAATTGCGGGCCAAGCTGCTGGAGCAATTCAATCGCATCCTCGAGACACGCGATACGCCGCGAGGGTTGGTAGTCACGATGGCAGATGTTTTGTTCGATACCGGCAAGTATGATCTTCGTCCCGCGGCTCGCGAAAAACTGGCCCGGCTTTCCGGCATAGTACTGGCCCACCCGGGATTGATACTGCAAGTAGAGGGACATACGGACAGTACCGGCAGCGACGAACTCAATCAGAAGCTCTCGGAGCGACGGGCAAGCACTACTCGCGATTACCTGATCAAGCAGGGTTTGGCTGAAGGCAACGTCACAGCTATGGGATTCGGCAAAACCATGCCGGTGGCGGACAACAGCACCGCGGATGGACGGCAGAAGAACCGGCGTGTTGAGATCATCGTCGGCGGGGAAGTGATTGGGACAAAAATCGGCAAGTAATGCACAAAGCCGCATCTCGGCGCATAAGTTCCAGGTTCCAGGGTTTTTAGTCTGGAACCTGCCGGCTGTGGCTGCGCCTCTCGTTACTTGACACACCTGTCGCTAGAGAAAGACGCACCAGAGCCTCGATGTCCCATAACACGACTTCAGGCCCGGAACCATTGCGGAACCATCGATGATTCGATGAATGATCGTGGCAAGTCGGGGGCAAGATGATTGTTTCGCAGATTGTTGGGTGCCCATCGATTTCGCAGTTCCGTCGGTTTGGCAAAACTCTTTTCGGCATCGAACGTCCCATGGCGAGAGTTTGATTGACAAATCAGACCATGGTCTGCGCGACCGATACCATTTTCTGTGCGGCCATGACAATGGTCTCCGTCGTCGTGAAGACTGTTTGAATCATCCAGACAATAATCTAGATTCCGCAGAACATGGTCTGCCCGAACGAGAAGGTTTTCATGATGGCTGCGACTATTTTCCTGGTCAC
>JBEKKY010000256.1:0-5807 GCA_050010475.1 Acidobacteriota bacterium
GGTTCTCGCACCACGACTTCTGATAAAGCTAATATGTCAACTTCAGGACTCAAACCATCTTATCGTTGTATGCTCTTAGCGGCATCTCCTGGGCCGTGGTTGAGTCATTTGGTCAATTCTTCTGGCTTTATTCGCAAATTACATGCGAAGTTTTCAGCGGTCAGGGAAACAGTCGCAGTGCACGTATTAGCGGCATCCCGGATAGGTGATCGGAATCCAAACTTTTCCGAAACGGCATTCTTCCTGTCCTCTGAGATTTGCAGAGCTTTAGATTCATAACCTCATCACGGTAACGCAGACCGCGCCACATGCCGTGTAATGCGCATCTCGTAGCTCAACCTTGTCAACGGCTCCCTTCAGGTTACTTTCCGGTTTTGCGACAATACGTCCAGATGGATTGATTCCAATTCATGGTGAAGTTGTGACAAGTATTTGCATGGTTCAAGTCACAACATATTCCTTGACCGGTGCTTCGTATCATCCCGATAATGAATCCGCAAATACGGGCAAATAAATCAATCAAAAGCAGCGTTATCCTGTGATCAACTATTTCAGACAGTTTTTACCAATGATCAAAGCGTGTGCAAAACCATGGGAAGGCCGAAAAGCCCGGATCAAGAACCGACTCAATGAAATCTGGCAGGGGAAAAACGAAATTCGCAGGGACTATGATTGGATCCCTCTTTATTTCCGGTATAGGCAGCCAGATGAGCCGGACACGGTTGATGATAAGACGTGGTCCGATCTGGAAATGGAAGAGGTATTTGCCCGAATCGATCGCACCACAAGCGTTATTGGCCGCCAGTACCTTTACGCAATTCTGCGAATATACACCAACGGCAACTTAGATCACGACAAACATAGGCGCTCCACCCTCTATTCCTTATTCAGAACTGACGCAGATTTCAGAGAAAGGATACAAAGAGCCCTTTATCCATTGCGCAGTAGCAGCAGCGCCTATCTCACAACACTGCTCTACGAGGAGTTGCCGCCGAAACCAAAATATTATTACCTTTTGTATTTCAGCTCCGGCCTCTTTTTCCTTTTCCTCGCATTGATCGCCGTAAATCCGGCATTTATTTTTGCAGCGGCAGGACTCGCGCTGTGCAACCTGTTGATCAACGCAATTTATGGCCGTATTGTCTTCCGTCATTTTGCCGACCTCGCGTCCTTTACGACGATGCTGAGCGCTGTCGGCAATTTCGCGCGAATAGTGCCGCCCATCAAAATCAACGAACTCGACACTCTTCGGAATCTGAAAGACCTCGCCGCCGGATTAAACAAAAAGGTCTTTTGGCTTTGCTTCGATGAGCTTCAAGCAAGTGACCTGGTAGCCGGATTTTTCTTATTCCTGAACCTGTTCGGTCTATCAAGACTGATTGCCTTCCTGCGAACCGTTGATGATTTAAAAAAATCCAGGGAGCAAATCCGCCGGATATTCGAAGCCATTGGCTCGCTGGATGCGCACATCGCCATTGCATCCTGGATGCAGAGCCTTCCGGTCAGCGCCATTCCTTCATTCAACTCGACCGGAACAATCGATGTTGCGGGAATGTATCACCCGCTTATTAAAGAGGCCGTCGGCAATTCTGTATTTCTGCGGAGGGAATCAGCCTTGATCACTGGATCGAATATGGCGGGCAAGACCACTTTCATCAAGACTGTCGGCCTGAATGTGATTCTTGCTCGAACTCTGTTCGTGTGCCTGGCCGAACGCGCGAGCTTGCCCCGGCTAATTGTCAGATCATCCATTAAAGGGGATGAGACGGTGATCGACGGACAGAGCTATTATTCGAGAGAAATCGAGCAGATCCGGGAATTCCTGAACTGCCCTGAAGATCATTTCCTGTTTCTCATAGACGAAATTTTTCGCGGCACAAACACAATTGAGCGGATAGCGATCGGCGCTGCGACTCTACGATATCTGAGCCGAAGGAACATGGTGCTTGTAACCACTCACGACGTTGAGCTTCAGCCTCTGCTGGACGATTGCAGCCGTCTTTTTCATTTCAGCGAGCAGGTCGATGGAAACAGGTATTATTTCGATTACATTCTCCGAGATGGACCCTGCCGCGCCGGGAACGCAATAAAGCTGATCGAATTGAAGGGCTTTCCGCCGAACCTTGTTGAAGAGGCCCGCCGGCTAGCCGCAATCAAGTAACTTGTTTCGGCATGAAAAATCAGAAGGCCCTCGTTTCCGGTTTTGATGCGGACAACATTCCCGCGCTTTCGGAATGCGCGACAAGAGAACATATACTATGGAACTCGCGATTGAAACAAAGGGTTTGACGCGGTTGTTTGAAGGCTTCTGCGCCGTGGATCGCATCGATCTCCGGGTGGAGCCCGGCACATTCTATGGGTTCCTGGGGCCGAACGGAGCCGGGAAATCCACGACGATCAAAATGCTCACCGGCCTGCTGGCCGCCTCGGGAGGCGAGGCATACGTTCTGGGAAAGAACATGTTCGATGTCAATGAGTCACTCGAAGCCAAGAGGAAGATCGGGGTTCTGCCTGAAGACTTGGCCCTGTTTGAAAACCTCACCGCGCGCGAACACCTGACGTTCATCGGACGAATGTACCTGTTGCCGGCGGAAACGATCCGTTCGCGCATTGACGAGCTCCTCCACCTGCTCGGGCTTGCAGACGCTGAAAAGAAGCTCACACTCGAGTATTCGCACGGCATGAAAAAGAAGCTCGCGCTGGCCGCCGCGCTGCTTCCCAATCCGGATCTGCTGTTTCTGGACGAGCCGTTCGAAGGTGTGGATGCGGTTACGTCGCGCGTCATTCGCGACATGCTGAAGGATTATGTCGGACGCGGTTCTACGGTGTTTCTGACATCCCACGTTCTCGATGTCGTTGAAAAATTGTGCACGCATGTGGGAATCATCGCCAATGGCAAGCTCGTCGAGCAGGCCGAGCTCAACGCCCTGCGCCGGGGAAGCTCCCTGGAGGAGCGGTTTCTTGAAAAAGTCGGCGCCGATGAAGAAGCAACGCACAAACTATCCTGGCTCCATGAGGAGATGCCGTGAACTGGGAACATCTTAAAACCTACATCTGGTTGCGCTGGCGCCTTTCCGCAAATCAAGTCAGGCGCTCCGGACCCCTTGGCGCGATTATTGCCGCAATTTTGACCGCGCTTGGAGCTTTGGGTGGAATTATCACATTTATTATCGGATTGCTGGTTGGCGTTTTGGCTTTACGCCAAGCGGAGCCGTGGATCGTGATGGCCGTATGGGACGGCTTCGTGGTCGGTTTCATTTTCTTCTGGCTGATAGGCCTGATGTCCGAGCTTCAGCGAACAGAACTGTTATCGCTCGATAATTTCATGCACCTGCCCGTATCGCCGGCCGGTGCATTTTTCATCAATTATGTCGGTTCCAGCATCGGCCTGAGTCTTATCCTGTTCCTGCCGGCAATGATCGGTCTTGGGGCCGGCCTGACCCTGTCGCAGGGGCCTGCCATGCTTCTGTCATTTCCCCTGATTGTGACCTTTTTCCTGATGGTAACCGCCGTTACTTACCAGTTCCGGGGATGGCTCGCCAGCATGATGACCAACCCCAGGCGCCGGCGAACAATCATTGCCGTCGTATCGCTGTCGTTCATCCTGGAATTTCAGATTCCCAACATTTTGACCAATTTTAATCCCGGCGCCAGAGCCAGGCGCCAGGAAAGGCAGGAAGCGTCTAAAGGGTTTGCTGTACTGGAAAAAGAGTATGCCGCCGGACGGATTACGCCGGAAGAATACAAAAAGCGAATCTCGGCAAAACTAGCAGCTCGGGATTCGGACCGCAGGCGCGAGGAGGAGAAAGGCCGCGAAATCCTTCGGTCGGTCAACATGGCGGCGCCTCCCGGATGGTTGCCATATGGAGCCGCTGCTGCGGCTCAAGGGCGAAGCCTGCCGGCACTGGCGGGCTTCGCCGGAATGGCACTGATTAGTATCGCCAGCCTGCGGCGTTCCTACCGGACCACAATCCGTCTGTACATGGGAGATTTCAATACAGGCCGGGCCAGGCGAAAGATCAAGATAGGAGCTGCTCCTGAAAATGCCTTCAAAACTAAAACCGGGATTCGCTGCCAGGCTGCATTCCTGGAAAAAAGACTCCCGTGGATATCGGAACAAGCTTCTGCAATCTCCCTGATGTGCTTCCGGTCTATGATGCGCGCACCTGAAGTGAAAATGATGCTGCTGACGCCGGTGATTATGCTGGTTGTCTTCGGCGGAATGCTTGCAGGCATGAGGGGCAATGCATCTGTCCTTGTCCGACCGCTGATTGCGCTGGGCCTGTCGGCATTTATTCTCATACTCAGCATGACCGGATTACTCGGAAACCAATTCGCTTTCGATCGCAGCGGTTTTCGTGCATTCGTTCTGAGTTGCGCTCCGCGTCGGGACATCCTGTTGGGGAAGAACCTTTCATTGCTTCCGTTCGCTTTTATATTGATGGCGTTCATAATAGGAGTGTCTCAATGGATAAATCCGATGCGGCCGGATCACCTGGCGGCCGTCCTGCTTCACACAATCCCCATGTATCTGTTGCTTTGCCTGACCGGAAACATGTTGTCGATTCTTTCTCCGATAACCTTGAAGCCGGGTTCGGGCCAGCCGGCCTCACATCAGGGAATCAGAGTGCTTTTTCAGATAGTGTTCATGCTCGTCGTGCCCGCACTTATCGGCTTTACGCTTATTCCCCTGGGCGTCGAAGCGCTATTCGCCTTAATGAAATGGGCTGTGTGGTTCCCGGCTTTCCTGGTTTTGGGTATGGTTCAGGTCGCGGTTATGTTATGGCTGTATCGCGTTGCGCTCAACTGGCAGGGCTGCCTCCTGCAGCGGCATGAACAGAAGATCCTAGAAATCGTCGGTTCAAAAGGGGAGTAGGGTAGAGTCTGCATTTACCGGAGATATTTTATTCAGTCCCGCACAATATTGTGACTGAACGGCGATATGAACCGAATGGCGCTTGAATAGGATTGTAATTGTGACCCTGAAAGGGTCCAGCAGCAGAGCCCGGGGCGCAAGCCCCGGGAAGCAGAGCGGAGCGAAGAGCTGCTTCTTTTTGTAGTTCCAAACGGATGGCCGGCACACGTGCAGGCGCGCAGCCTGCAATCGATCCTTGCAGCTATACGACTTGTCCACTCATCTGGCGAATCTATTTAGCTTTCTGTTGGATCAGTTCCATGCGGTTGCCGGCTGGATCGACAGCGAAACCGACGATCATTCCGGCGTCTCCGGACGCGCGCGGCTCACCGTCCACCGTGCCGCCGGCCGCCTTGACCGCCGCCGCTGTAGCCTTTATATCGGTCACATACAGGACGAGGTGGGGCACGGTATCTTTGATGTCGTTGGAAGCGCGACTCATGATTACAATCCAGGGATTCGGATTGGCTTTGGCCGCTTCCACCGTATCGCCGAAATTCAGCATAATTTCTTTTATACCGGGCATGTCGAACCGCATGATCTCCTGCATGCCAAAGGCTGATTGGTAGAACTTGGCCACTCCTGCCACGTCCACTGCCCCGATTCGCGCCGCAGCCAGGGTGACACCTGCATGGGCGTTTGCGACAAGCATGAACGCGATTACCAGGGCCAAAACGACTTTACTCTTCACCGCTTTTGTCATTAGAACCTCCCGCTGTGTTTATTTTTGAGCTCCGATCATATCTTGGACGGCAGGCCGGCACAAGGAAACGTGTGGCCAGGCGGGGAATACCACGATTGGCGATTGGCCATTGGCAGGGAGAACAGGGAGGCGCGTCATGGAGAACGCGTTGACGTAGCGCGGGAGTTCAGCCCCGTGGCTGGGCCCCAG
>JBEKKY010000257.1:0-11491 GCA_050010475.1 Acidobacteriota bacterium
CTCGTACTTCATATATGTCAAGCCAACCTGCGCTTCGGATCAGAGGCTTTCATTTTAACTTTCTTTGATCTTTGAAAGCGATCTTACTCTCGGTTGGAATAAAAACGAAGAATTTGGGCAGACCTTTGGGTACATATTTGCTTTTTAAACCGGTTTGGGCTTTTGAAGCGATACGAATGAGCAAGCGAGCTGCCGCACTCCAAAGACATTGCCTCGTCCGGACGCCCTTACCCGAACTTCATCTCCATATGTGTACGATGTATAACATACACCTTAGGAGGAACAAATGAAGCGGATGCAGATCTATCGTGACGAAGAGATGGCGAGAACTCTCGAAACTCTAAGCCGCCAGAAGGGGACGATCATTTCCGAACTGGTCAGAGCAGGCTTGCGCGAGCGATACATGCAGAACACAGACCTCGACAAAGTCTCACTGGCCCGCAGCCTGACCAGAATATGGAAGAATCGTAAGGATCCAATTGATATTGATGCTGCTGTCCAGTGTGTTTGTTTTTTGACAACTTGCGCGTGTGGTGATATACGTAATATTTCTTATTGATCTCTGAAATGCGAATCAGGGTGCCCCATAGGGGTTAAAAGGGAAGTGGGTGCGATTCCCACACGGTCCCGCCACTGTAATCGGAAAGCCGGCTTCTGCGGCTTCAGCAGCAGCTGCCCGGCGATGACCCGTTAGTCAGGAAACCTGCCTGTTCGCCAGTTTCAGCTAACTCTTCGCGAGAAAGAGACCTGAAATGCCGGACAACCTTCATCATTTTCATCCACTTCAACGAATTTCCGCATCGTTATCGTTCCGCCGAGTTGTGTATTCCCTTCTGGTTTTTGCTTCCATTCTGGAATCAGGATGTCGGAATTCTGGTACGCCGAAGAACTCGCAAGACCCGGCCGGCAAGATTGTTTATGCCGATGGCATCGGCAGGCAGGTGCGGATTCCCAAACATCCGCTGCGCATCATCTCATTGGCCCCTGACGTGACCGAAACTCTTTACATGCTTGGCGCGCAGGACCGCCTGATCGGCGTTACGAGCCAATGCGACTGGCCCGAGGCCGTAAAGCAGAAACCAATAATCGGGGACCTGCTGAATCCAAATTATGAGGTCATCCTTGCCAAGAAGCCGGATCTGGTAATCGCTTCAACTGCGGGCAACGATCAGGCAGCGGTGATGAAATTGAGCGGTCTGGGACTTCCGGTTTATGTATCCGCTCCGCGATCGGTCGAGCGGATTTTTCAATCGGTCGAAGCGATCGGGCAAATCACAGACTGCGCGGGCCAGGGGCGTCAACTCGTGGCCCAGATGAAGGAGCGGCTGAATAAGGTGCAGATGCGTATTGCCGGACTTCCTCCGGTGCGGGCGTTTTTCATCACCTGGTTCGATCCTCTGTTGACCCCGGGCAAGAACACTTTCGAAAATGATGAGGTTCGTTTGGCAGGAGTGATTTCAATTACCGCCGATATTCATCAATTCTATCCCCGATACAGTCTTGAACAAGTGCTGGTGAAGGATCCCGACGCGATCATTACCGTCGAGCAAAAGGGGGACCCGCTCCCCAATCTCAAGAAAACGGCCGGATGGAAAGATCTGCGGGCCGTTAAGGAAGGCAAAGTGTACATTCTGGGGGAATACCTGCAACATCCCTCCCCGCTGTTTGTGGACGGAGTTGAGGAACTGGCCCAAAAGCTTCATCCGGAGCGCTTCCGATGAAACGCATTTCCAAAGGGAGAATCCTGGGCGCGAGTCTGGTCTTGCTGGGCATCTGGTTTGTGATCGCTCTCCTGTCGTTAAACATCGGAAGCGTTCCGATACCGGTTCGCACTTCCCTTCGGCTCCTGGGCGGTTTTTTCCTCGGTGACAATTCGGGTGGGGATCCATTGGCATCCGTTCTCTTTTCCGTCCGGCTTCCGCGCATATTGCTGGGATCGCTTGTAGGGGCGGCATTAGCAACGGCCGGCGCAGCATTTCAAGCATTGCTCCGAAATCCGCTCGCCGATCCCTATGTTCTCGGCGTGTCCACCGGAGCTTCCATGGGCACAATTCTGTATTCCATTTTCGCGGGCTGGCTAGGTTTCGCGGCGGCGGGAGGAGGGATGATTTATGCACGGCCCCTCGCCGCATTTCTGGGAGCGGTCTTCACCGTCTGGGCCGTTTACGTCATTGCAGGCAGTTCCTATCGTGCCAGCGAGAGTTCCCAGCGACTGCTGCTGGCTGGAATTGTCCTGGCTTCATTTCTATCGTCAATAAACGTTTTCCTCCTTACCAGCACGAGCAAAGCGGATATACGCGGGATATTCTACTGGCTTATCGGAGATCTCAGCCGTCCGGTGGACGCATCGATCTATCCCGTGACAGCCCTCGTATTCGGCGGGTTTTTCCTGATCTATCTTTTCTCCCAAAGCCTGAACCTGATCGGGATGGGGGAAACCGATGCAATGGTTCTCGGCGTCGAGGTAAAGCGGATCAGGACCTGCGTGTACGTGATTGCTTCGCTTATCACCGGCGCAGTGGTTTCAGTAAGCGGACCCATCGCCTACATCGGTCTTATCTGCCCGCACATGGGACGCATGATGTTCGGCAGCGACAACCGCATCCTCTTCCCCACCGTATTCCTCTTCGGCGCCATTTTCACCCTTTCGGCGGATACCGTGGCAAGAACGGTGCTCTCGCCGACGGAGCTTCCGGTAGGAATTGTTACGGCTGTTTGCGGCGCCCCCCTTTTCATCTATCTGTTGCATCGCAGAGGAGGAGGGACCCAATGAGCGAGGGACTCGTCATGCTTGAGGCGCGCCACGTCAGTTTTGATTACCATCGGCCGATCCTTCGCGATATTTCATTCAGTCTGAAGCGCGGAACGGTTACGGGAATCATCGGCCCGAACGGATCCGGAAAAACAACAATCCTCCGCGTCCTCGACGGAATCGTGCGTCCGCTTTCCGGAGAGGTGGTTCTTCATGGAGAACAGCCTCTCGCCGCGTTGAAGCGGAAGGAAATCGCGCGTTATATCGCGATGGTTCCCCAAAATGGCGGCGTCTATCACTATCAAACCGTTTTTCAATTTGCCATCCAGGGACGTTCCCCTCACCTTTCGCTGCTGGGGTTTGAAACTACGCGCGATGAAGAGATTGCACTCGAAGCTCTGGAAATGACGCAGCTGACGCCCTATCTGGATTCCAGGGTTTCGGAAATTTCTGGCGGCGAAAAACAGCGCTTGCTGCTGGCCCGAGCTCTCGCCCAGCAAACGGAGATACTCCTCCTGGACGAATTCACCGCAAATCTGGATATCAATTACCAGGTCGAACTCATGCGCCTGATCCAGCGAATCACTCGAGAAAGGAACCTCGCAACCCTTGTGGTGTCGCACGAAATCAATCTTTTGGGAACCTTCTGCGATGCGGTCATCCTGATGAGCCAGGGAACAATCTGCTACCAGGGAAGTATTCAGGAGGTTCTGACACAGGAGCATCTTAAACAAATTTTTGGTTTGGACTTCTCAGTCCGGTCGCTCGCCGGCGGAAAGGTGGAAGTCCTCCCCATAATCAATAAGGAAGAGCTTCATGAGAATTAACAGAATATCTATCCTTTTCCTTCTGTTTTTGCTCGCGGCGGCCAATGCGCTATGGGCCGGAACACTGGAGGGAACGGTATTGGACCCTCTTGGACAGGTCGTCCGTGGAGCACACGTCAGTCTGAATCGATCCTTGGTCATTGTTGACGAACGGCAGACAGATGCCCGCGGTATCTATCGATTCGAAGGGTTGCAGGACGGAACCTATCAGCTTGCGGCGAATGCTCCTGGGTTGACCAGCCCTCCAATGGATGTGGAGATCCGAAACGCCGGGGTGACAAAGCAGGAAATCCATCTCATGCTCAGCGCCCTCATATCCCAGGTAGTGGTTTCCGCCTCGCTGGGCGGCGCTCTGGCTCCCGAGATCGGCTCCTCGGTCAGCGTGATCACCCGTCAGGATATCGACGATCGTGGGGCGCAGAACGCTTTCGAGGTGATACGGGGGATTCCCGGAATTGAAGTGAGCCAGGCAGGTCGGAGTGGAGGCACAACCGGGGTTTATATGCGCGGCGGTGAATCCAATTACAACGCCGTGATGGTGGACGGCATCCCGCTGAACCAGTTCGGCGGAGACTTCGACCTGGCATCGCTGCCAGCGGACGGGATTGAAAGGATTGAGGTAATACGAGGTCCTGAGAGCGCTCTCTATGGCCCCAATGCATTGACGGGCGTCATTAATATTGTCAGCCGCAAAGGGGAAGGGCCTCCAAGCTTTACCGTTCTTGCCGAGGGCGGCAGCCATGCAACCCGGCGCTTTGCTACCGGCGGAAGCGGTCTCAATGGCGGTTTCAGCTGGTCATACAACTTTTCGCGCATGGATACGGATGGAGTGGTCCAAAATGACGAGTATCGCAACCAAAGCGCATTCATCAGCCTCGGTTACCGGCAAAACAGTCAGCGGCAGTTTGATTTCCACTTCTTCGGAAATGCCAACGACGCAGGGGCGCCCGGTCCCTATGGGTCGGACCCGAACCACCTCTTCTATGGGATCGACACGGTGTCACGAGGCAAGCAGAATCTCTTCGGATATCAGTTGGGTTACACCGAGCAGGTTTCTTCTCGTTTCCGGCAGGTCACGACGGTAAGCCTTGCTACCAACGATACCTTCTATCACTCACCTTACGGCGATTCCGACAACAACAACCTGCGCGGCATATTCAATACGCGAAGCGAAATTGCCGTTTCGGAAAGGGACACGCTGGCGGCTGGATTTGAATTCAATCGAGAACAGACAAGGTACACGTACCTTGTCGACAATCAGGGCAATCCTTTTCTGCTCCCGCGCACAAGCCTCGGTTATTTTGTGGAAAACCGCTGGAGCCCTTCCGATCGGCTGCATTTGATTACGGGAGTCCGCCTGGACAACCTGCGAACCAATTCCTTGCCGCCCACCTCGCCAACCGATTTCAACCAGCGCCCGTTTATACCCGCAACTTCCATATTGAAAGTCAATCCGCGCCTTTCTCTGTCGTATCTTGCCTCGACGCGTGATTCTCAAGACCTGTTTGGCGGAACCCGGCTCCATGGAAGTTTCGGCACGGGGATCCGTCCGCCGGACTCGTTTGAATTGGGATACACCAATAATCCTGGGCTGAAACCCGAAAGAAGCGTCAGTTTCGACGCAGGCGTTGAGCAAAAGCTTTTCGCCTCGCGCTCTGTTTTGGACTTCACCTATTTCTACAACCGCTTTCAGGACCAGATCGTCACTCTGGGCGGTTCCATGACAAACCTCAGTTCCTACCGCTCGGCCAATTTGAAAAATTCCAAGGCCCAGGGATTGGAAGTGTCATTCCGTCTTCAACCGGTCCGTTCGTTGGAAATGGGAGGAGAATACACATTTCTGGATTCGGCCATCCTGGCGCTCGATGGAGCCACCCTGGCAAACGCTCCCTTCCAAGTTGGCCAGCCGCTCGCTCGGCGCCCGCGGAACTCCGCAAGCTACAACCTTGCCTGGAAGCACCGGAACCTGATGCTTCATACGAATGCATATATCCGGGGAGCCACTCTCGACGTTGATCCGAGTTACGGACTCTCGGCCTGTTCCTTTGGCATGCCGTGTTTTTTCACCAATAAGGGCTACACCCGCGTCGATGCGGGCTTTTCATACAGGATTCTGCATGGAGTCGAGATCTATGGGCGATTGAATAACGTCCTGAATCAAAAATATGAAGAGGTCTTCGGGTATCCTGCCCTGCGTTTGAATTTTGTGACCGGCATGAAATTCAGCTTCTCTAAAGAGTAGTACCCAAGCGGAGGCGCGGAGAATCAGCTCCGCCGATTCCACAGATTCCAATCAACACTCCACCCGCAGAGCGGGTGGTATCAGGAAGCCTCCCAGAGGGAGGCAAATGGTTGAAGCCCAAAGGGCGCCTGGACAGCAACGCCGCAGCGTCAGAGCCCTTTCGAGTCGCGCCGCCTAAGGCGGCGGTTTGCAGGAAGGCAAATTAGCGAATTCGGTGCAATCCGCAGTTATATTAATTATTCTAATCATATAATAAGACTATTGAATAGCACATCGGACTGTAATTATCATTTAGCAGCTTCGGAGACGGGTGATTTGTGCAGTGGCCTCGATTCAAGGGGGATGAATGTTTCAGCGAAACCTTACAGTGCAGTCGAATATCGAATCGATTCTTCAGGAACATCGGATCTTTACACCTCCGGAAGAGTTCTCCCGCAGCGCTCACATAAAAAGCATGGACCAGTACCGGGAAATGTATCGTCTATCGCTGGACAATCCCGAAAAATTCTGGGGCGACGTTGCAAATGAGCTGCATTGGTTTAAAAAATGGGCGAAAGTCCGTGACTGGAATCTACCGTTTGCAAAATGGTTTCTGGATGGCCGGACCAACCTTTCATATAACTGCCTGGACCGGCATCTTTCCACGGCGCGCAAAAACAAGGCGGCGCTGATCTGGGAAGCAGAGTCGGACGGAATCAGGATCCTCACATACCAACAGCTTCATTATGAAGTCTGCAAATTCGCCAACGCCATGCTTTCGCTGGGAATCCAAAAAGGGGACCGGGTGGTCCTTTATATGGGGATGGTTCCCGAACTTTCGATCGCAATGCTCGCCTGCTCCCGGATCGGAGCTACGCATTCGGTTGTTTTCGGCGGATTCTCGGCCGAATCGCTGCGGGATCGGATTAATGACGCCCAGGCGGTTGCAGTCATCACGCAGGACAGCTCCCTCAGGCGGGGAACCGAAATTCCGTTGAAACAATACGTGGACGAAGCGCTGCAACACTGCCCTACGGTCCGCAATTGCGTCGTTTATCGTCGGACCGGCACTCCAATATCGATGCAGTCGGGAAGGGATCACTGGTGGCATGAACTCAGGGAAGCGGCCTCTTCGAGGTCAGAAGCTGCAGAGCTGGACTCTGAACACCCCCTCTTCACGCTTTATACCAGCGGAACGACGGGAAAGCCAAAAGGGATCGTTCACACCACGGGCGGATACATGGTCTACGTGTATCTCACGACGAAGTATGTGTTTGATATCAAGGACGAAGACACCTATTGGTGCACGGCAGACATCGGATGGGTCACCGGACACAGCTATATCCTGTACGGTCCGCTTCTGAACGGAGCGACGACCTTGATGTATGAAGGCGCTCCCAACTACCCCAATCCGGACCGCCTCTGGAGCATCGTCGAAAAACATAAGGTCAACATTTTTTACACAGCGCCCACGGCAATCCGCGCATTCATCCGCTGGGGAGACGAGTGGCCGAAAAAGCACGACCTTTCCAGTCTCCGGCTGCTTGGAACAGTAGGGGAACCGATCAATCCCGAAGCGTGGATGTGGTATCACCGGGCGATTGGGAAAGAGCGATGCCCGATTGTCGACACCTGGTGGCAGACTGAAACCGGCGGAATTATGATCACGCCCTTGCCCGGTGCAACCCCCACAAAGCCTGGAACCGCAACTCTTCCCTTTTTCGGAATCGCACCGGACGTGGTCGGAAGCGACGGGAAGTCGGTTCCGCCGAATTCGGGCGGATTCCTGGTGATTCGGGAACCTTGGCCCTCCATGATCCGGACAATCTGGGGAGATGACGAACGCTATAAGCAACAGTACTGGTCTCAAATCGACGGCGTTTATTTTTCCGGCGACGGAGCGCGAAAAGACGAGGATGGTTATTTCTGGATCATGGGCAGGGTAGATGACGTCATTAATGTGGCCGGCCATCGTCTGGGCACCATGGAAATCGAGAGTGCGCTCGTTTCGCATCCCAAGGTCGCGGAATCCGCGGTTGTCGGGCGGCCAGACGAGCTGAAAGGGCAGGCGGTTGTCGCCTTTGTAACCCTGGAAGGAAGCATTCGGCCCAGTGAAGGACTCAAAGAGGAGTTGCGCAACCATGTGACCAAAGAGATCGGAGCGATTGCCAAACCCGATGACATTCGCTTCACCGATGCTTTGCCCAAGACACGTTCGGGAAAGATCATGCGCCGCCTCCTCCGCGAAATTGCGGCCGGAGGTGCAATTCAAGGCGACATTACAACCTTGGAAGACCTGACCGTGCTGGAGAAACTGCGCTCCGACCAAGAATGAGAATTGACGATTGACGATTGACGATTGACGATTGAAAAAAGAGCTGTGGTTTCCAATCGTCAATCGTAAATCGTCAATTCATTTAAGCGCGATCAGTCCCATTTTGAGCAGCTTGTCGATGACCTGCAGTATTTCCAGCTCCCTCAGAGGTGAAAGCATCACAATCGATTTGATATCCCAGGTTCCGTTGATGCGTGATGCGATGAAGCCCTCCTCGTGCGTCAGGTGGTAGCGGGTCAATGATGATTCCGGAATGAGGAAATACGGAGTCTTCCCCGCAGGAATGGCCCCCCGGTAATATTCCTGGCAGAGAGCTTTCTCTGCCTGTTCGATCTGCTCCGAAGCCCAGGCGTTTTGTGGATCGAGCCGGATTACTTCCTGAAACACGGAAATCGCATCCTGATATTGCTGGCTCTGCATCAGCTCCAACCCCCTGTTGAACAGCTTTGCCGGACTTTCCGGTTCTGCAGGAGGACGAATGACTTCATTGATTTCGATGAGATTCATTTTGTATAGCTGAAAAAGCCCGTAATTGACCAGAAAATCCGAACCATGGAGTTCGAGCATGATCTCGGAAATGGGCTTTTTCAACGTGAGGAGATAGAGCAGTTTCTTTTGCAGCGGCGTGAGGCTGAGGTTTTTCACCTCGGCATCGGAGCGCAGCGAGGGGATCACATCGTTATCGGGGAATACGGATCGGATCCGGCCCCATTCATCCTTGCGCCGGATGCCTTCGAACAGGAGCGAATTGATCTCGATTTTGATCAGGATCAGATCATCGAGATTCAATTCCTGGGATGTAAAATGGAAATATCCGTCTTCCCACAAAAAGAGGTCATAGATGACTTCCTCGGTGCGCGTAATGAGTGCCTTCTCCACGTCCTCCCTTGAGACCATATTCTCTTGAACGAGGATTTTGCCCAGTATGACTCGAGACTGCAGATGGAGTTCGAAAGCCTTTTTCAGCTGGGATTCAGTGACTTTTCCCTGAAAGAGGAGGAATTGGCCGAGTTGCTTTGTCGGATCATTGGAACGGGATGAGATAATTTTCCCATCTTGCAAGTAAAGATAGACTTTTGTTTTGTCTCGAACGAAAGCGAGCGTCCCCGTTTTTCTGCCGATGGTAACCCACTGCAGGACCTCCGGCAGATCCATTGTCTTCAGTCTTCCGGAGAGTGACATCTATCCTCTCCCTCCCCTGGTCCGGGTGCCGATCTCATGAGTCCCCCGAACAATTTATCGGCTCAATGCAACACATCCATTCATGAATTGAAACAAACCCTGAATAAGATAGAATATTGTCCCCGGAATCAGAGCATGATCTTTTCCGTGGTCAAAGGAGTCTGCCGGTGGCGATGACATATGCGAACCAATTGACGATACTTCGGATGGTGTTTGTCCCCTGCTTTGTCATTCTTGTCATCTATGGACATCCCCGATTGGCAACCATCGTTTTTCTGCTTGCAGGCATCACGGACGGGCTTGATGGTCTCCTTGCCAGAAAACTGCAACAAAAAACGGTCTTGGGATCATTCCTGGACCCAATGGCAGACAAAATCTTATTGACCGCCGCTTTTCTCACGCTCACGATCCCTTCCCTGCCGCTCCCGCTGCATATTCCAACTTGGTTGACGGTTTTGACGATCGGCCGCGATGTTCTCATTGCACTCTCCGTGCTGGTCATTTATCTTCAAACCCAACACACCAGTTTTCCGCCCAGCCTGCTGGGCAAATGCACCACGGCCGTCCAGCTCCTGATGGTGGGAGTGTGTCTGCTCGCAAATTTTGAGCTGAAGCTGGCAACCGCGTTTTTTGACGCGGCGAAGTACTGTACTTTGGCCTTCACACTGGCATCCGCTCTGCATTACTCTTATAAGTCCGTGAAGATCTTCGCGTCTTATCAGGCAGCCGGGGATGTTGAGAAAAGGGCTCAAAGTTAGGGAAGTTGAAGCGGGATCGGTTGCGCAGGAGATCGGCCTCGCACCGGGGGACCAAATCCTTTCCGTCAATGGTCACGAGATCCTGGATGAGCTTGCGCTTCAATTCCACCTGTCCGAAGACTCCGTCGACCTTTTTGTCAGAAAAACAGATGCGACAGAAGAGCATATCACGGCGGATCTTTCGGAATCCGTGGCTCTGGGGGTAAAGGTCGAGGATTTCCGGACCCGCGTCTGTAATAACGCCTGCCTGTTCTGTTTTGTCGACCAGCTTCCGCCAGGTGTCCGCCCGGAACTTCGGATAAAAGATGACGATTACCGGCTGTCATTCCTGCACGGTAACTACATCACCCTGACGAACCTGCCTGAAAAAGAGCTGGACCGGATCATTGAGCAGCGCCTGTCTCCACTGTATGTGTCGGTGCACGCAACCGATCCGGACCTGCGCACCCGCATGCTGGGGCGCAGAAAAGTGGACAATCTGGACCGAAAGCTCGAAAAGCTGATCCAGGGAAGGATCCAAATCCATGCCCAAATCGTGCTGATGCCCCAGGTCAACGACGGAGTCCACTTGAAAAAAACGGTATTTGATCTGTACGACCTTTATCCAGGCATCCAATCTATTGCAATCGTGCCGCTGGGTCTTTCGGATCATGGAACAATTAAAGACCGGTTTCCGCCGGTTACGCCAGCTTTCAGCCGCGAGCTGATCAAGCAGGCATTGCCGTGGCAAGAGCTGTTCCGCGAGGAGACCGGCAGGACTTTTGCCTATCTTGCAGATGAGTTCTACATTCAAGCAGGCGTGGATCTTCCCCAAAGCGGCTATTATGACGATTTTGCCCAGATCGAAGACGGCGTGGGAATGGTCCGCAGTTTCCTGGATGAATTTGAGATCGAGCTAAGCCGGAGCCGCAGATCCAGGCTCTCATTGAGCGGCGCACTCGCAACCGGCAAACTGTTTTTCCCGTTTCTGCGGCATTCCATTGAGCGATTTAACGATAAATTCGGGTCTTCGCTGAAAGTCTGCGAAGTGCAAAACAGGTTCATGGGCAGGCGGATAACGGTGGCAGGATTGCTGGGAGGACGGGATTTCCTGGCAGCGCTGAAAGGCCGCGACATCGGTTCTTTTCTCGTCATACCGCAGGAGGCAATTTCGCGGGTTGACGGCATCCTGATAGACAACCTCTCGCCCGCGGATCTATCCAGGCAGCTTGGGAAACCTGTTTATCCAAGTGGACGCACGGTGCGGGAATTTTTCCGGCTGCTGCTGCGGCTGAATAGGCAGTGGGCAGTGGGCAGTGGACAGTAGACCGCTGGCTGTGCAGGATTTGGAATGCATATCAACTGTCCTAAATCCGAACGCGCTGCCGACTGCCCACTGCCTACCGCCCACTAAAAGCTTGTAATGAGCACCGCTCT
>JBEKKY010000258.1:0-5781 GCA_050010475.1 Acidobacteriota bacterium
ACATCTATGACCAGGGGAAACGGATTCCCTCACTGGAGGATGCTAGCTGCCACGACGACACGATCAGCTTTTCCCGGCTCCTCTTGAATGCGCCCCAGGTTCACAGCCGGTACAAAGGACCATTCAGGGGACTGGTGATTGCGGAGGTCGCGCTTTTTCGGCTCAGCAAATCCACTTTTGAATTTGATCCTGTCTTTAAAAGAGTTCCAATCCTGCCCGTTTTAAGGGATTCCGACTACCTTCAGCTCAAATGAATCTCAATATCGGGACTGACACCTTCCGATTCCGTTGAGACAGCAAATTCCGGCTTGAGTGGTTTTTCGGTGGTATCCTGCATTCATAGGATTCGAGGTGCTCCATGATATTCAATCTTCGCAATCTGCTCACAGATGTTTTCGACCCCCAGAAAGGGGAGATAGTTTTAGTTGCCTGCGACGTCCCGCACGGTAATATTGCCGATACGCCCCAGTGGAAAGATCGCCGCGATCTGGCTGCCGAGTGGCGCGAAACTTTCGAGGAACTCGGACGCGCGCGCGGCTTCGAGACCAGACCGCTACTGACCTATGCGGCGACTGGATCCCATGGAGCCGATCTGCCGGCCCAGGGAATGCAATCGGGTCAGGTCCCAATCGATCAGGCGCTCACCGAATGCACGCTGGCAGTGTTTCTGACCGAGTTCTCCGCCACGGCCCCCCTCGACGCCTATTGCAAAAAGAAGGAGGATTTTCGGGCCGCCTCGCTGCCGGGATTGGAAAGGCGCATGGAGAAGAGCGCGTTGGCCGCCGATTACCGCGAAGTGGCTCGGCGATGCAATATCCTAGGCAAGTTGCTCGAGGGAGCTGAAAGCCTCGAGGTGCGCTTTTCCACCGGACACGAGTGTAAATTTGATTTGCGCTTCCGCAAGGCCGAAGTCGATGACGGATTCCTGCCACGGTTCAAAGAGGGGGATCGAATCATCAACTTGCCTTCGGGCGAGACGTTCATTGTGCCGTACGAAGGTGAAAGGCCGGGCGAGCCTTCCCGTACCGCAGGCAGGCTCCCGGTCGAAGTGAATGGCGAGCTCCTTATACTCCAGGTCGAGCGGAATAAAATCGAAAGAGTTCAGGGCAAAAGCCGGGAAGCGGAACGGCTGCGCGATTACTTCGCTGCGGATCCGGCGCGCTCGAATATTGCCGAGGTTGCCTTCGGTTGCAATGAAAGTGCGGTGGTCACCGGCAATGTGCTGGAGGATGAGAAGGCCGGCTTCCACTGGGCTTATGGCCGCTCAAACCACCTGGGCGGCACGGTGGGCGTCGAATCATTCAAGAAGCCCGAGAATGTGGTCCATCAGGATACTGTTTACGCAAAAGGAAATCCCATTCAGGTCGCAGAGGCGGTAATCGTTTCGAAAACCGGACGCCAGCTTGTCATTCGCGACGGCGCCTATCTCGTATTCTGAAATATTCCCCCGGGAGCGCCGGCGTCTCGCCGGCTATTTTCGGCGTAGTTAAAAGCACGATTCTTTGAAATAATCCGGCAGGCGCAAACACAATATGACCGATGAACCGGGCTTTTCACTCGAAACATACAGGTTGGCGCTCGCGCCTTTATATACCCCATTTCGATCAGCCTGACCTTATCCAGCTAATCACAATCCGCCTATACGATGCCATTCCCGAGGGGCTGGTAGACAAATGGAAAAAGGAGTTGAACTGGGTACAAAAGATGTCAGCGAACGATCCTCGCCAGATTACTCTCCGAAAACGAATTGACAAATATGAAGACGCCGGCTACGGCGCCTGCTGGCTGCGCGACGACCAAGTCGCGTCAATTGTGGAAGAGGCGATCCTCCATTTTGATGCAAAGCTGTATAGAATCATTGCATGGTGCATTATGCCCAACCATGTTCACATCCTCATCGAGATTTGGAAAGACTTATCACTGGATAAGATACTACACTCATGGAAATCCTATACCGCACATGAAGCGAATAGAGTATTGCATCGATCTGGAGCATTCTGGTTTCGCGAGTACCACGACCGCTACGTACGCAATGATCGGCATCTTGCCGATGCGGTGGAGTATGTGGAAAATAATCCTGTCAAAGCAGGCCTTATAAGGAAAAAGGAAGAGTGGAAATGGAGCAGCGCCCGGCTTCTCGACGCTGCAAAATAGCCGGCGAGACGCCGGCGCTCCCGGCCAAAGCCGATCTGCAACTTCCTCCGCCTAAATCGCGTGCCCTTTCTTTTCCGGTATTGCTGAAATGGCGACCATCCCCAACAACACACAGCCTGCAGCTACGACCCAGGCTGCGCCAAAGCCGAAGCTCGTTGCAATGGCACCCAGGGCGAACGATCCTAAAGAGATACCGGAATCGAATCCAATAAAGTAGGTACTGACGGCCATTCCCCGTTCATTCAGCGAAACGGAATCCACGGTCAGTGCCATTGTCGCAGGCTGGCTGCTTCCGAATCCCATTCCGATCAATGCAGCCGAGAGCATCATTTGCAGGAGAGTGTGAGCAAACGGAAGCACCAGCAATCCCGCGGCCATGCTAAACAGACCCGGAACAATCACAAAGGCACGTCCCCGGCGGTCGGAAACACGGCCCGAAAAGGTTCGCGACAGCATCAATGCCAATGCCTGAACCGTAAAATACAGGCCGGGGTTGCCGACCCCTCTCTGCCGTTCGAAAATCGCAATAAAGGCTGTGATTGGCCCAACACCCATTCCCATGCAGAAGGCCATCCAGGCCGCCGGCAGCGCCGGTTTCGACACGATCCCCGTACTCGGCCGCCACGGAGGCATGGGTCCGATGCGAGGCGGACGGTGCTCTTTCACCGGAACCGATAGAAGGAAAGCAACGCAGGCGAGGGCCGCGGTAAGAAAAAATATGGGCTGCAGCCCGGTGTAATTCGCCAGAAAAAATGCCAGGGCCGGGCCCCACAGAAGTCCGATGTCCATCGCAACCGAGTAATAGCCCATCGCCTCGGCCCGCCGGCTCGGCGGCGCGATGTCCGCCAGGAAGGCACTGGAACCGGTGGAATAGTTCGAAAGGCCGTATCCGTGGATAACCCGGCTGATCAACAGAACCGGCAAGGACCCGAACAGGGCGTACATGAGATTGGCAATCGTATAGCATCCTGTTCCGAACAGGACCATCGGGCGGCGCCGCCAGGCGTCGGCCAGCCACCCGACAAACGGGCGTAGGAGCAGCGCCGTGAAGGCCAGCATTCCTGTGACCAGTCCCGCGCGGAAATCGCTGCCTCCGCGCGAGACCACGTAGACCGGAAGAATTGCACCAGCCATTTGCGCGCCGAGCGCGTTGACGAGATTTGCGCTGATCACCAGGATGAAAGCCGTTGTAAACAAACGCTCGGCTGTCGGGAGCGTCTCGGCTTGCTTCACGACTTCCACACCACTCTTCATCCTCACTCCTCAAGGCTGGCCGTGACGACTATACCGTAACCATTGTCGATTGACGATAGCCGTCGTGCACGCGGAAGTGAGCCCTGGCGAGACTCCTAATGCCGCATAGTTTTTGCATCAATGCGTACGCACGAGGCCCGAAGGGCCGGCAGAGAAATAGCCCCGGCCGTCAGGCCGGGGAAAGGGATAAAAAACGTTAGAGCGCCGAAGGTGCGGCACTATGGGCGCTGCAAGTGCCGCACCTTCGGTGCTCTGTTTCTTTCCAATTCTATCCCGGCCTGACGGCCGGGCCTAGCGACTGCCGGCCCTTCAGGCCTCAAATACCAAAACTATGCGGCATGAGGCGAGACTCCGGTGCTCCCGGTTCAATAATCGATCAGTGACACCATCATTGATTGAACTTTTGTTAGCAACCCTACAACATATATAATCAGAATAATCACAAAATTGAAGCTTATGGGAAAAACGCTATGCTCAAGCCAGCCAAAGTGCTTATTTTGTTTTTGCTGCTGATCCCCTCGTCCTTTATCGCGTCCCAGGACAAGAAATCGGGAAAGGACAAAGAAATACAACCCACTTTCAGGCTTCCGGTGAACGTGGTAATGGTGAACACCGTCGTAACGGACAAAAAAGGGAATCCGGTTACCGACCTGCAGCAGAGCGACTTCAAAATTTATGAGGACGGGAAGCTGCAACCGATCAATACATTCGCAGAGGAATCCGACTTCCCGGACCAAGGATCTGCGGGAGAATTCAAAACCGCCGGAACACATAATGCACCCTCTTCACGCTTGCTGCCGTCAGTACAGGCCGCGCGGCCCCGGATGATTTCGATCTTCATTGACGACCTTACAATGAATTCTATCGATTATTATCCACGCCTGATCAAGGTGTTGCAGAATTATGTGGCCAACGATGTGGGCCCCCAGGATCATGTGGGCATTCTGTTGGGTTCCGGGCGGATGCAGTTCCCATTTTCCGACGACAAACAACTGCTTTCGGAAACCATCTCCGGCCTGTTGGGAAAACTCAATTTGATCATGGCTGACAGAGCGACTTGCCCCGAAATTACCGATCTGCAGGCGTATAAGATTGCCGCTCTGCAAGAACCGATAGAGATGGCTAAGGCAGTCGCGAAGACAAAAACATGTTTTCAAACAGGGGAGATTACTCAGAACTCCCTATCGTCCACTGGCGCGCAAATTACAGGTGGAACCACTAGGGATCTCCAGGCGCAAGCGGAAGCGCTTCGGGTTGCCGCATTGCAGGACCAGGAATCCGAATATCGGGTGCTCCGGCTGCTGGACGAGCTGCGTCAAAATGTACGATCTTTGAAGCATTTCGATGCTGAAAAAAGCATCGTGATCTTCTCGGACGGGTTTTTGTCTTACATTGGATGCCCATCCTGTGTGGTCCCTTATCAACTCCAGGAAGTAATCGATTTGGCGCTAAGTTCCGGAGTCGTTCTGAATTGCGTGAACTTGCGGGGCTTGGAAAGCGGAATAGATGTTTCAAAACGCCCCGACCCAAACGGCCTGGCTATGTCGGATGCTTTGGACGACATATTGGCGCAGGAAGATCCGCTTGCGCAGATGTCCGGTGACACCGGAGGCTCGTTCTTCCATAACGATAACGACATGTACAAAGGCCTCAAACAGATTGTTCGCCGGCAACCTTGTTACTACATTTTGACGTATGCCAGTCCGTCACCAAAGGCGAATGGCACCTATCACCGGATAAAATTAGAGATCTCCCGTCCTGGGCTTGAGATTTCCTATCGCAAGGGATATTTCTCACCCAAGGAGGAAATGACTTTTGAGAAACGGAAAAAAGAGGACATCATCGATGCGCTGAAGGGTCTCGGGAATTTCAATGAGATTCCGGTCAACCTGTCGTATAACTGCTACCGTAGTGACAGCTCCACGTATGGCGTTTCCTTCCTGACGAATGTCGATATCCGCAAATTACATTTCCTCGATGAGGACGCCCGGCACAAAAACCTGATCAGCCTGGTCCTGGCCGCTTACGACGACAACGGCCATTTTGTCGATGGGCTGGAAAAAACGGTTGACCTGAAATTGCTCGATTCAAGTTTTGCCGAAGTTCTCCGGCATGGACTTTCATCCAGAGTGGAACTCAAGCTTCCCTTTGGCCGTTACACAATCAAAACTGTGGTGCGGGAAAGCGTTCAAGGAAAGATGGGCTCTTTAACCAAGGGGATCGAAGTCCCATGAAAATGGGACTGAACCGAATCTTATTCAGAGGTGGCTTATGTCAGTCGAACGGGCAGGCGGACTCCGATCAGCAGGTATTTTTTTCGGTTGTTTATGCCTTTTGGGAATTGGGATCTATTCGCCATTGCGGAACTTGAGC
>JBEKKY010000259.1:0-5717 GCA_050010475.1 Acidobacteriota bacterium
AAGGAAGGAGAAACTCAGGCCGAAATCGACATTGTTCTCTGTATCGAATGTGGTATCTGTGCAACGAATTGCCCATTCCAGGCAATTGTGTTCGAAGAAGAAAAAGCGGTTTGACCATTGTTGATTGACGATCGACGACTTTTTCAGATCGTTGATCGTCAATCATAAACGGTCAATTTACTTCCTGGCGTCGGACTTCTTGCAAACTCCAAGACCGGGCTTATAGGATTTGTCATCCGGGAACTGCTTGAAACCTTCTTCGCGCGCATGTCCCGCGATCGCCCAAAGCTGTTTCTGCTTGGAAATGAAATAGTCTTCCGACCTATCCCAGGAAAGTCCCTGAACTCGGTGGTGGCTTTTTGCAGCTTACCGAGACTTTGAAATTATAATTCTCGCATCAACAGCTATGCAGCCGTCCTGGTATGGAAAAACGGGATTGAAATCCACTTCCTCGATTTGCGGTTGTTCTTCGAGCAGTTGCCCCAGCGAGACGAGGACGCCGGCAATAGAATCCACGTTCATTGATCCCCTTCCTCGCACTCCCTTGATCAAAGCAGGCGGGAGCGTCTCCTGGATCAGCTTTCTCGCGTCATCAAAGCAGATCGGCGAAAGGCGAAAGCCTACAATCTTCAGCGCTTCCACATAAATCCCGCCCATTCCGAACATAACCGTAGGCCCAAAGGATTTATCTCTGAGCGCCCCCAGCACAAGCTCAGTATTTGCAGGTATCATCTTCTGAACCAGCACCCTTGTCTTTGATACGTTGGGAGCCGCTTTCTTTACATTTGCGGCGAGCTGTTCATACGATCCCTTTAGAACGCTATCCGAAGCGATTCCAAGCATCACGCCGCCGGCATCTGTCTTGTGCAGGATTTCTTCGGAGACCACCTTCAATGCAACTGGATACCCAATTTCATTGGCTGAAGTAATTGCACTCTCGATGGATTCCACAACCCGGAAAGGAGGCACTCTGATTCCATATTCGTTACATACCTCGTATGCCTCGGGTTCCAGAAGACTCACCCGCCCTCGCTTTGATGCGCTCGAAATTACGTCTGCCGACCGACTCTTCGGATTTGGTTTGTATTTAGGGATTCCGGTTTGCTCGGAACGAGATTTGCGGAAAGCCGCATAGGTTGCCATATTCCCTGCAACCCTGGCGAGCATATCGGGATATTCGAATGTGGGCATGCCCGCGTCCTCGAGACCTTGTCTGGTTTCGCGCGCAAATTCCCCGAAAGTCACCGCATTCAGGAATGTCTTCCCACATTGCTGCGATTGGCAGGCCTGCGTAATTTCCTTCACGAGAAGCTTCTGATCGAGGAATGCGCTTGGAGCCAGGATCTGCAAAACCATATCAATGTTCTTATCCTGGAATAAAATCTGCAGGACTTGGTTGTGAAGATTTTCATAATGAGCGGCTGTCAAATCGACATATCCGTCGGGATGCCCAATATTCGCCATCGGAGCACAAATGCTCTTGAGGGCCTTTTGCGTCTCGGGTGAAAGTTTTGCCAGCTGTAGTTCATGTGTCGCGGAAATTTCATCAATGCAGATTGTCCCTGGCCCGCCCATATGTGTGAGCACGGATACGCGATTCCCCTCCGGAACCGGCTGTTTCGCGAAAGCTCTCAAAGTGTCGTAGAACTCAAGTATGGTCCTGGCGCGAATGATGCCTGCCTGTTTGAAAGCGCCGTCATATATCGCATCGGATCCGGCAACAGAACCGGTGTGTGACAATGCGGCTGTCGAGCCAATATCACTCTTGCCCGATTTGAAGGCGACGATCGGTTTGACGGCACTGACTTCGCGGGCGACCTCAAAAAACTCTCTCGGGTCCGGAAATCCCTCCATATAAATGGCAATCACGCGTGTGGACTCATCGTCTTTGAGGTAGCGCAGCAGTTCACTCATGCTCACATCAGCCATGTTTCCGATCGAAGCGAATTTGCTGATGCCAACCAGGCGCAGTCTCTCTGCCCAGAACAGAAAGGAATTGGCGAATGCACCGCTTTGTGTGAGGATGCTCACCCCGCCTTTCGGGTAAGCCGAAATATCGAAATTCGTATTGAATCCGCTGTAAGCATCGATCATTCCAACGCAGTTGGGCCCGATAAGCCTGATCGAGGCTGATCTTAGAGTCCGGACAAGATCCTGCTCGCGCTGTTTTCCCTCGCTTGTGTTCAGTTCTCCGAATCCCGCGGACATGCACACGGCTGCGGTAACGTCGTCAAACCGGCTCTTCCTTTGAACGAGTTCATCAGCGACCTGCATCGTGAGATCCGCGGATACCAGCAAAACGCAAACTTCCACCGGTTCAGGGATGTCCAGCACATTCTTGTAACAGCGGAATCCGAGGATGGAATCCTCGCGCGGATTGACCGGGAAGACCTTTCCCTGGTAGCCCATGGACACAAGGTTCTTGAGCGCAGTATTGCCCACCTTTTTGGGATCAGAGGACGCTCCGACAATGGCCACGCTCTTCGGTTTAAAGAATGCGTCTAACGGAGAAACCTCTCCCATACGTCTCTCCCGTGTCTGTCGATCTTTCATGAAGTCCTTTCCATCTCTTGAGCGTTCCCTCAAGGCAGAAACCCAATTTGTTCCATTCGCTGGAATCGCGTCACGTTATCAACATGTTCGTTTTGGCGTCAAGCATTATCGTCCTATGGTTTCATATACCAAAACAAAGTTCCCAAGCAGGGTATTTAAGGTATTGGGGAATTCAGCGGCCCCAGGCATGAGACTAGAGACATAAACATCCGCTTAGCTGATTTGCCCGTAGAATTAGCCCTACTTATTTGGTGCTTGACTGTGATTCTCTGTCTCTCCTATTCTATTTCACCGGCCTGTAATGGGACTGCCTCGAGTATGTCGAGGCCTGGGAAGCGATCATGCCGTGGTGGTTTCAAACAATGGTGCAAGGGTGAGGGAAGAAGACATTATTCGTTTTTGCAGAAAACCTGTGACCCATTCCAAAGCCCCAAAAACTTTGCATTCCTATCTGCATTGTCTAAAAGCCCTCAAGGTAAGATCTTAAAAAGAGAGTCGCAGAGAAGATTTTCGAAAGGAGCTGGAAATGTTTAAAAATGTATATGTTCCCTACAAAGGATACTGGAGCTCGCCTTTTTGCCGTTGGCAGGAATCGCTACAAAATCAGCATGCCGTACAGCTGGCAGCAGCCACTGCGAAAAAGTTCTTTGAGTTACGCGGGATCACGCCCGATATCTTCGATGGTCTCGTCTTCGGTGCAACCATTCCCCAAAAGATGTGGTTTTATGATGCCCCCTGGTTTGCCACACTGATGGGAAATCCGAATATCAGCGGTCCCCGAGTCGCACAGGCGTGCGCCACCGCCACGGTTTCCATCAATGTTGCCGCATCTTATGTCGAGGTGGGAAACAACACCAATATGTTGGTGGCCACTTGTGACCGATCATCGAATTGTCCGAACATCCTCTGGCCCAATCCTTCAGGCCTCGGCGGAAAGCCGGACTTCGAGAGCTGGATGATAGACGGCTTCAACTTTGAACCGACTGGCGACACCGGCCCCCTAGGCACGGCCAACAATGTCACAAAGGAGCACGGCATCACCCGGCAAGAATCCGATGCCCTGGTTCTCGATCGATACACAAAGTACCTGATGTCGACGGCGGATGACCGCAAATTTCAGAAACGCTATATGCTTCCCGTGGAAGTCTGGCTCTCCAAGAAAAAGTCCATCCTTGTGGAAGCGGACGAAGGGATTACCCCCTGTACCGCCGAGGGCCTGGCAGGGCTGAAAACGATGGGCCCAGATTCCATCATTACCGTCGGCGCCCAAACTCATGCGGCTGATGGGAACGCCGGTATGATCGTCACCACAAAGGATAAAGCGGCTTCACTCTCCGCCGACAAAGCCGTGACCATCCAAATTCTTTCTTACGGATTTGCGCGCGTCAAAAAAGCGCACATGCCTGATGCTCCGGTGCCGGCCTCGAATCAGGCATTGGAAAAGGCGGGCATAAAGGTGTCCGATCTTAAAGCAGTTAAAACCCATAATCCGTTTTCAGTTAACGATATCATCATGAGAAAACAGATGGGGATCGACGACAAGATATTCAACAATTACGGAAGCTCTCTGATTTTCGGACACCCCCAAGGGCCAACGGTCATGAGACTGTCCATTGAATGTATCGAGGAACTGGTTCTTAAAGGCGGCGGTTATGGACTAGTGGCCGGTTGCGCGGCAGGCGATTCAGGAGCTGCCCTGGTATTCAAAGTGAACTAATACGCAGACGATATTTGAAGGAGACATCAAAATGACGGTAAAAAACCTGTATCCAAGCTTTCAGAATCCCTACCTCATTCAGCCCACCCGGCCTATACCTAAAGAGATGGCAGTGGTCGGATCCGGGACCATCGGTCCCGATATTGCTTATTCTTTTCGGACCGCCTTTCCGCAGATGAAACTGTACCTTGTGGATGTGGTTGAAGAACCTCTCAAGAAAGCACAGGCACGGTTTGAAGGATACGCAAAAAAGGGCGTAGAGAGAAAAACGATACGCCCTGAGCAGGTGGAAGCCATCCTGGGTAATATCGTATACACCACGGATTACAGTCAGCTGAAAAACTGCGACCTGGTGATCGAAGCGGCAACGGAAAACCTGGAGCTGAAAAAGAAAATCCTCTCACAGGTCGAATCGATTGTCAGAAAGGACGCGATCATCACATCCAACACCAGTGGTATATTGGCGCATCAGATCTTCAGCCATTTGAGCCACCCGGAGAGGACCACGAATACCCACTTTTTCGAACCGGCGTGGCGTAGCATGGGAGTCGAGGTAATCAACTGGGAAAAAGCGGACCCAGAAACCGTTAATTGGCTTCTCTGGTTCTTTGCCCAGGCCGGGAAAGCGCCAATCGCTGCCCAAGATGCCTTTTCCTTTGTTCTTAACCGGTTATTTGAAAGTTGGGGGAGCGAAACCGCATGGATGCTGGAAAAGGCTACCAGCAAGGAGATCGATCGCATCAGCGAAGAGTTTCTGGGCGCCGGGCCTTTTGGCATTATGACCAATCCGCTGACATTTGCGTCCCAGACCCGGAGATCGGCTGAAAGAGCCGCCTATGCGCCATCCAAGCTGTTGTTGTCCGTAGACAAATGGGCTTACAATAAGCCCGGCACCAAGGTCGACGTAGCCCCTGATGTTGCGGAGTGGATCAGGATGCGCTTCCTGGGATGTGTCTTCTCCCAAGCTTTCGATATCGCTGACAGGAATATCGGCACAAGCACCGATCTTAATTTCGGCAGCATGATCGCCCTCGGCTATAAAAAAGGCATATTTGACCTTCTGGCCAGTCTTGGGGTTGAAAACGTCAGCAGCTACATTCAAAAGTTCGATGCCGAGCGCCCTGGTTTCCCCAAACCCGTAAAGCCCATTCAAGAATACCTCGTTTTCCCGCGGGACATCCTGGTCGACCAGAAGGATGGAGTCACCATTCTCACACTCCGCAGACCTCAGGCAGCCAATGCACTGAGCGACCACACCTGTAACGAAATACTGGCCGAGCTCAAAAAAGGCGAAGCCGATGCTTCTGTGAAAGGATTCGTGATCACCGGTTACGGCCCGAAGGCCTTCTGCGCCGGCGCCGACATCGGCGGATTTGTCGCGACCTTCGGCAACCATGAAAAGGGTCAGGCGTTGTCACGCGGAAATTCCAAGGTCCTTGAGTACATC
>JBEKKY010000260.1:0-5649 GCA_050010475.1 Acidobacteriota bacterium
CCTATCGACTTGTGCGACACCCGATGTATGCAGGAGTAACGTTTCTGGCATCTTTGGGCGTTTCCCTGCTATTCAATTCCTGGCTGATTCTTCTCTGGCCGGTGATCATGTATGTTGCGTATTCCATACTTGTCCGGAAGGAGGAGAGCATAATGACAGCCGTTTTCGGCGAGGAATACCGGAGCTATGCCTCCCAGACAGGCAGACTCTTCCCCCGGCTTTTTGGGTAATATCCAGCATCCGCCGGGATTGCATTTACCTCTAACCAGAACCTGCAAAGGGAGAACTCAGGAGCACGGAAAGGAGAAGGAAGTCGTGACTATACGCGTCGTCAGGCTCGGCAGCCGGAGAATGGAAAGGGAGGGAATAAGAATCGGCACGGTCCGTCGTCCGCCGCGAGGCGTTCCCAAGGCTGAGTTCGCATCGCGGAACTGGTACGATGTCTGGCTTCCAAACCTGGCGCCGGGCATCGAAACCATTAAGCTCGCTCAGGGAGCCAACACACCTGCTCAATGGGCCAAGTTCGTTAAGAGATACCGGGCTGAGATGAAAACTCCTGAGAACAGCCATTTAATCGAGTTGCTCTCCGTTTTGTCCCACCAATGCAATTTCTCGGTCGGCTGCTATTGCCAGAATGAGGCACGCTGCCACCGTTCCATTTTGCGGGAACTGCTGCTCGAGAGCGGAGCCAAGATGGAAAGCTCAACGCCGTGACTGGAAACTCCCAACTGACACGCGCAAAGGGCCACTCTGAGTTCTTTGTGGCTCTTAAGTCAAATATCCTCTCCGACACCGCATTCCTTTTCCCGGTTCAATGTATAATGCCCCTTGTCACATCTAGCCGGGGGTATCCTCATGCGTCGATCCGGAATAGTTGTTGGAGATGAACTGAAAAAATTTAACCACGAAACACACGAAACTTCCTCAAGGGATTTTCGTGAATTTCGTGTGTTTCGTGGTTAAAAGAAGCAGGGAGAAGTTTCATGGCCGATCTTGCAGGGACCAATGGCGAAAGAAAGGATTTCAACGTAGTCGGGAAGCCGAACATCCCGGGCAGGCTGTCCTACTCGATTGCCTCCGGCAAAGCAAAATACGGATCCGACGTGGTCGTACCCAATATGCTTCACGCCAAATTTCTTCGGAGCCCGTATGCGCACGCAGTGGTAAAAAGCGTGGATGTCAGCAGAGCCAAAGCCATCCCAGGTGTTGTGGAAATCATCACGTGGGAAGATCCCGAACTGAAGGTGCTGGGCGGGGGCGCAGGTATGGCGGGCGCAGGCAGCGGCAGCCTTGCACGGGATCTCGCTGTGACTTTCCTGGACAACATCGCCGACCAGGAAGACGAAGAGGTGGCGGTGATCGTTGTGGCCGAAAGTGAGGAGCTGTGCGATGAAGCGCTCAAGGCGCTTAAAGTAGATTGGGACATACTGCCGCACATCCTCGATCCGCGCGAGGGGAAGAAGCCGGATGCTCCGATCATCCAGGCGAATCCCAACGGAAAGCAAACCAACGTTGAAACCGCTAAACGCAACGAAGGTGACATCGAAGCCGGATTCAGGCAGGCGGACCAGATCATCGAATTCGACTGGAACCTGTCTTACTTCAGCTCTCATGTCCCGAATCCCTATGGGGGCGTGGCGTGGTGGTATGACGATCCGCTGAGCAGCGAAGGCCGGAATTTGTGGATCGAAGGCGCGACGCAGGGGACGGCTCATATTGCCTCCATGTACAAGCTTCCCATGGACAAGGTCAGTCAAAACACAATATTCCAGGGCGGCAAATATTGCGATTGGGGGCTGCGAAAAGCCGCCACGATCACGCCGTTTCTGGCTAAACGCACGGGACGGCCGGTTCGAATGGTTATCAGCCGGCAGAACATGTATGACCTGGCGATCACGCAACGCTTCGCCCACATAAAGGTCGGGTTCAAAAATGACGGCACTATCACTGCCGCCCAGGATGTCTCGGTTGCGGCCCAGGGAGTGCGAAACAGTTCAAGATTCGGCACCACCAGCGATATGAACTACGGCCCGTTTTTCACTACGAAATGCACGAACCTCCAGTTTGTATGCGATGCCGTAAACACCAATACCGGGAAGCTGTATGTCAGCGGCCAGCACTGTCCCTACACTTGGGATGTCATGACCGTTGCCCATCAGCGGATCGCAGAGAAGCTGGGGATGGATCCGGTCGATATCGCAACCAAAAATATCCACGGACCGACCTCGCAGACCGACACCTCTCTCCCGCCCAGTTATGTGGCGTGTCTTGAAGCAGGCAAAAAGGCGATGAATTGGAAATGGCATCCTGCAGGCGCCAGGAAGCTTCCCGACGGCAGGATGCACGGCGCGAGCTTTCGGTATCAGATATGCCCGCGCCATGCATTTTCGGGCTACTCGTGTACCGTCGTAATCAAAAACGACGGCAGAGTCTACCTGCCGACTCAGGGCCCCTGCACGGGTATATTTGCGGTGGAAGCATGTTCCCTGGTGGTCGCAGAGGAAATGGGCGCCCGTATCGATGATGTGATTGTAGAGTTCGATCCCAAGGCCGTTTTCACTCCTGTCGGAGGAGGAAGCGATGGAACCACGGCCGCTGCGTGGGTGGCCAAAGAGGCGGCAGTCGCCTGCAAAAAGGCGCTCCTCCAGCAGGCGGCCACAAGCCTCAAGGCAAAACCGGAAGATCTCGATACCCGGGATTCACGTGTCTTCTTCAAATCCGATCCCAGCAAATCGTTTCCATTTTCGCAATTTTCCGGAAGGGAAACTGCCGCAACTTTCACCGGCAGGCCTCCGATTTCCCTGTGGAGCGCCGGCATGGGAAAAATGCTCGACACGATGAATGGACTTTTTTGCGAAGTGGCGGTGGATACGGAAACCGGCGATGTCGAGGTACTCAGACATCTGGTTGTTGTGGATCCCGGCAAGGTCATTCGGCGCACATCGCTGGAAGGCCAGCTCCATCAGGTGATGATGTTTAGCGAAGGAGCGCAGTTGTCGGAAGATTTCGCGTTCGACAAAACGACCGGCGTGAAGCTGCATACAAACATGCTGGATTACAAAAAGCCTACCATTCTGGATTTAGGACCGGTCGAATCTATTCTGTTAGAGACGCGGGTGGGGAATGCGGCTTACGGCGCGAATGGGATCAGCCATTCCATGGCGAACACCCACTTGATTATTTGCGCCATTCAAAATGCGATTGGTCAATGGGTCGATCCGCCGGCCACACCGGATCGGGTATTAAAGGCATTGGGCAAAGCCTAAAGCTGCAAAAACGCCACGGATTCCACGGATTTCACCGATTGAAAATCCCAAAATCGGTGAAATCCGTGGAATCCGTGGCATGCTTTTGTTTTTTCAGAAAAGGGGGGACTGAAATGCCGGAAAATTATCGGCCATGGACATGGAAGCCGCCTGAAGGCTTTTCGCCTGTTGATTACAAAGCAAACCGGCAGGACGCGCATGACAAACTGTCGGGCCAGGCCGTCTTCACCAGGGATATAAATCTTCCGGGAATGCTGTACGCAAAAATTCTGACTTCCCCTTACGCCCATGCCAAAATCGTCAGCATCGACACGAGCAAAGCCGAGGCGCTCACTGGAGTCCGGGACATAGTAAGATTCAGCGACCCGGACGTCGCACTCGAAAACTCCACCGGCGGATATTGTGCGGCCCAATACAATATCCTCACTCTTCCCGGCACAAGCGATTTTTATCAGCACCCAATGGGAGTCGTGGTAGTGGCGGACAGCGAAGAAATATGCGATCGCGCGCTCCGGCTGATCGAAATCAAATGGGAAGAGCAGCCATTCATTCTGGACATGGAAGAATCGCTGAAGCCAAACGCGCCCAAAATTATGCCGGAAGTTTTGCGCATGAATGCGCGAGCCAAAGACCCGAATACAGTCGTGACCAACGCGACCGAAATCGGGGATGTCAAAAAAGGATTCGCCGAGGCGGACAAGATCATCGAGTATACGATCACGAGAGCAACCAATTCGGTGGCGGGTGTTGAGGCGATGGCCTGCGTTGTCCAATGGAGAGGGGATTTTCTGGATATATGGCCTCATCATACCGCGCACATGCAGCCGGTCCTGAGCAATCCAAGTGTTCCCCAATCCGGGCTGTCGGGAGTTGCGTTGGGATACGGAAGCGTGGAAGTCAACCTCAATTCCAGTGCGCCAGCCAGGTTCAAGCCGCTTGCTCCCATTGCCGAAGCCAACAAAATAACCGTAACCGTGCCATACCAGGGTGCATGGTATGGGGGAATTGCATGGCTTGGATACTCGACGGCGTTTATCCGCCTGGCGGCAATTCTGGCAAAGCGCGCGCAAGACCGGCCAGTAAAGCTTCAGTACGATGAAAGCAATTTTTACTGCAATGGCGACGACGCGGCAACCTATCGCTGCAAGGTGGGAGCCAAGAAAGACGGCACCATCACGGCGCTGGATTGGCATGTGGCGGGACCCTTCGGGGAACTGCACATAGACAAAACCCATGAGTCGACCGCGATCCCCAATCTGCGCAACACACAGGAATGGGCTCTGATCAACACAGGTCATCACATGTGCTGGAGGCATGGCGCGCACTGCTGTGTGCCTCACAATGTGATGTTCGACCATGTGGCAGCAGAATTCGGACTGGATCCAACAGAAGTCGCTCTCAAAAATGACGGCTGCCGGGGACATGACTGGGACTGGGTTACGCAATACCAAAAGGAGAATGGCTTCCCGCAACGCCAGAGCCTGAGGGAAGTGATCAAGCTCGGCAAAGAGGCTATCGATTGGGATCGGAAATGGCACGCCCCGGGAACCAGGAAACTTCCAAATGGAAGAATGCACGGGCTTGGTTTCGTGCACATCAACGAGTGGAGTTGGATTGCGGGCAGCCAGTTCGCCTGCCTTGTGCTGCGGGACGGCAAACTTACGATTATTGGAATGCGCGCGGATTTCGGCATGGATACCGAATCGGCTTTCCGTCACTGCGTGGCTGCCGAATCGGGATTGAGGTACGAGGATATCGTAATTCAGACGCAGCGGTCGGATGCAAACACCTTCCGGTTCTGGGTCCCCGGCGGATCGATGGGGATCAGCCAGAGCACTCCCCAACTTGTGCTCGCGGCCAGAGAAATGAAGCGGAAGATACTGGATTATGCCGTGCGGCCGGGAGGCGGCGGCATGCCGATCCCTGGCATGATGGGCGCCGGCCAGGCTTCATTCGCCGGGAAAAAAGTCGAAGAGCTCGACGTAAAAGACGGTTACATTTTTGAGAAGGCAAACCCTGCAAGCAGAAAAACCGTGAAGCAGGTGGCGACTTCATTCTGGGGCAGCGATCCGGCCATCTTCCATCCCGTTGCTCCGGGCGTGACCGGATTGACTTTGAACGGCCAGCCGCATTCGCAGATGTACATCATGAGCCGGCAAGCACACTTCATGGAAGTCGAAGTGGACACTGAAACTGGGGAAGTCGTCGTCACGAATCTGGTGTGCGTCAATGACGTTGGCCACCTCTTCAATCGCCGGGGCGCGGAAGGGCAGCAGTACGGCGGTGCGGTCATGGGATTGGGGAGAAGCGCAACCGAAGAGAAAGTCTACTGCCCGCGCACCGGAGTCGGATTGAATTTCGACAACATCAACTACCACATCGG
>JBEKKY010000261.1:0-5637 GCA_050010475.1 Acidobacteriota bacterium
TGCAAGGCTTATAGCTCATGAATTCAAGAATGTTCATTAGTAACTGGCAAATCCGCCTATCACGAGAAATCACATGCCCTGTCTCCTTCCGCAGAATTCACCATTTCTGTCCAAATTCATACCTGCACAGGCATAAATAGATTTTTCTTGTGAGTTTTTGAGGGCACTCCAAGCCCAATATCAATGGGTTAGGGACGGAGTTTGGGAGAAACTGCTAAGATTTCAGCGATTCCCTGGGTGAAGGTGGAATGGGGGTCGTCTATCTGGCCGAACAAGAGCAGCCCATCCGCCGCAAGGTGGCGCTCAAGGTTATCAAGCTCGGGATGGACACCAAGGGGGTCATCGCTCGCTTTGAGTCGGAACGTCAGGCCCTGGCGATGATGAATCACCCCAATATTGCACAAGTGTATGACGCGGGGACGACAGAGCGCGGAGCGCCCTACTTCGTGATGGAACATGTAGCCGGCATTCCCATAACGGTCTACTGCGACAAGCATCGACTGAGTACTCGGGAACGTCTTGAGATTTTCATCCCGGTTTGCCTGGCGATTCAACACGCACACCAAAAGGGAATCATCCACCGGGACATCAAGCCTTCCAATGTTCTGGTGGCTGTGCAGGGTGGAAAGCCCGTGCCCAAGATTATTGATTTCGGAGTTGCGAAAGCCACCAACCAGCAATTGACGGAGAAGACGGTTTTTACTCAGCAGGGGTACCTCATCGGAACTCCGGAATATATGAGCCCCGAGCAGGCGGAGATGACCGGGCTGGATGTGGACACTACGACGGATATTTATTCCCTGGGGGTGCTGTTATACCAGTTGCTGGTAGGGGCTCTGCCCTTTGACGCGGGAACACTGCGGCGCGCCGGACACGATGAGATACGCCGGATGATAAGGGAGGAAGAACCGCCAAAGCCAACCACGCGGCTGAACAGCCTGGGGCAGTCTGCAAAGGAAGTTGCCGAACAGAGGCGCACGGATGTGGCGTCCTTGGCCAAGGACCTGCGAGGAGATCTTGAATGGGTCACAATGAAGGCGATGGAGAAGGATCGCACGCAGCGCTATGCGTCATCCTCGGAATTGGCGGCGGACATCGAGCGTCATCTGAAAAGTGAACCTGTTCTCGCTTGCCCTCCAAGTACGGCCTATCGCATCCGGAAGTTCGTTCGACGGCATCGGATGGGTGTGAGCATTGCAGCTGCATCGGTGTTGGTGCTAATCACTTTTGCGGCCACGACGGTCGTGCAGGCTCGGCATATCGCACGCGAACGGGACCGCGCAAATCGCGAGGCCAAGATATCAAAGCAGGTATCCGATTTTATGCGGAGCCTATTTCGTGCACCCGATCCCTTCGAGGGCAAAGGGAAGGACGTGACTGCGCGTGAGATCCTCGATGAAGGCTCCACCCGTATTGCCGCCGAACTGAAAGATCAGCCTGAGGTCCAGACAGAACTCGCGCTCTCGATGAGTGAGTCGTACTACAACCTCAGAGTGAACGACAAGGCCGAGGAGTTGGCTCAGATGGCTCTGGCAATCAGTCAAAACCGGCTGGGAAAGGAAAGCGCTGCAACCGCCGCAGGCCTCACTCTCCTGGGTGCGATCAAGATGCGGCAGCAGGATCTGGTCAATGCCGAGAAGTTGACGCAAGAGGGTCTCGAAATTCGCCGGAAATTGTTCGGTCCCGAAAGCATCCAAGTCGCCGAAAACATCAACAACATCCGGACGATCAACATCAATAAAGGAGACTGGAAACAGGCTGAAGAGAACCTGCGCGAATCGTTAAGGATCTATAGGAAAGCCCTCGGCGACAATACCGAGGATGCAGCGGGAAGGATGAATAACCTGGCATTGGTGCTGAAATTGGACGGGAAGCTTGCGGAAGCGGCGCCGCTTTATCAGGAGTCGCTGTCCATAAGACGCAATCTCCTGGGTCCGAACCATCCGTCCGTGGCTCAGGGGCTCAACAATCTGGGAGTACTTTACATGCAGATGAAGAACTACCCGGAGGCAGAGGCGTCGCTCCAGGAAGCGCTTTCCATCAACCGCAAAGCCATGGGCGAGACCCATCCGGAGGTAGCTTCGAACCTCGTCAATCTGGGCCTTCTAAATCTTGAACGTGGGCAGTTCTCCCGGTCCGAGGACTACTACCGGCAGGCGCTTGAAATGGACAACAAGTTCTACGGCGGAAAGAATCCCAGGCTGGCGGATGATCTCGCGCAGCTGGGAGTTGTTCTGACGAGAGAGAAGAAGTTCCAGGAAGCGGAGGCCAGCCTGCGCAAGGCTGTCAGCCTGGAGTTGTTGCAGCTTGCCCCGGATCATTGGAGGGTGGCCGTGAAGAACAACCAGCTTGGGGCCTGCCTAGCCGATCAGAAAAAATTCAAGGATGCCGAACCCTTGCTGGTCCAGAGTTACTCGATCATCAAGAAACAATTCGGACCGCAGCACAGCCAGACCCAAGAAGCCGGTAGGCCATTGATTTCCTTATATGAGGGCTGGGGTAAGAAAGAGAAGGCCGATGCGATAAGAGCAGAACTGGGAATAACGAATTAGCTGACTATTTCGCCCACATGCATTTTGCAAATTTTTACAGTGGATCCAGCAATTGTCCAACTCAGAAGAAAAGGCGTTCTGCTCCCCGACAGAACTTACAGGGCCCTTTTCAGTGCAGTCAACGAGCCGGCTAACATCCGATTAAGACAAATCAGAGCGGCTGCAAGCTCGTGCGCTCCAAGGCTTGTGGCTCATGAATCCAATAAGATGTAATAAGATGGATTAGCTTTTGGAAACTCAATTTCCTACCATTAACTGGGATCGCGGTCCCGAACGGCAATGTGGGAAGTTAGGGCGGGCCAGCGAGGGATCAGGCATGTCCTAAAGCTCCAAGGAGCAGCAGATTTTCTTCATTGTTTTCGGACCATTTCAATAATGGAACGGATCGTCTGGAATTGAGCCTCAAATCATGCTATAAACCTGCGTCATAATTGAGGCACCGCCAAAGGATTGCGGAAGCACCTTATATTCACGTGAAAGGATCGGCTTTATGCTTTGGAAAAAAAGTCTGGATAGTTTGGCAAAATTCCTGCTTACGACAATCATCCTGTGCGTCGGCACTTGCGCAGTGATGGGCCAAGATTCAACGCCTGCGGCCGGGGCGGACACCAAGGCCGTTTGGAAGGACAGTGCCACCGGATTGACCTGGGCCGGTAAAGATAATGGCGCTTCCGTGAGTCCTAACCAAGCCAGCAATTATTGCAGCAGCTTGCGAACGGGCGGGTATTCTGACTGGCGCTTGCCAACAATCGAGGAGTTGGAGGCTCTCTACGATTCAAAGCTGTCGAAACAATATAAAGTCAAGGGACCGATAGAATTGAGCGATCCCTGTGTATTGAGCGCAACAACAAATAGCAGTGGAGAAGTCTGGAGCTTTTGCTTCAATCACGGCGGTCGAGACCTCGGCGGCGGCACCGGTTGTGGCACTACCGGGCACGCATTGTGTACGCGCGGTCCCGCACGGTAGCGGATTGGACCATACATTCCGGGGCGCCGCAAAATTGTCACATTCGTGTTCTCTGATTCCGCCTTGTTAGTCAATGTGGACGATTCGTGCCTTTCTATGGCCGCGTAACAACACTTGATTGAGGAAGCACCCCCTGGACATAAACAATAAAACCGCGGGGCCTGCCGCTAGGAAGAACAAAAGCCTTTTTTCAAAATGAGTTCCCCCTTCGCGACTTCAAGCTCCAGCGGCTTCCTTCAAGTCACTCTATCGAAAATGCTCCGGATCAAGTTGTGCGCACAATCCGATCTTTGCGTGCCGGAGCACTTCCGATAGAGATCTAGTTACTTCGGAACAATAACGATCTGGGAACTGGCAATATCCTGATCATCGTTAGTCAGTGGTCACAGGCCAGCAGCATGGCCAGAGGCTGGACGGGGATTTGTCTGCCCCGCCGCCGGATGGGGCTTCAAGTGCCGGCATAAGCCGCCATGAAGCTGGGGGCGCAGCTAGCTGTCGACACAGTCGGCAACATTCTGAAAGAGTTCTGGCCAGACCTGGCCCGGAAACTTTCGCGAAAAGATTCCCGGTCGAAAACGCCTTAAACCCCGCTGAGCCGGGACCTGAGCGGCCGCTATTCTGTCGATACCCGGACAAGACCACTGACGCATTTCACTAAAAAGTCCTTCTTTCGATGCTCTGAGCGGATTAAAATCGGCCGACGAAACCGCTTTACGCGATCGTTGGAGTCATTATTTGAACCTGTGAAACAAACGGAGGGCGGAATGATGAAACGGAGTACGTTATTCATTGCTGTGGCTGGTATCTGTGCAGTTCTTGCGGTCGCTGCGTTGCTGTGTGTCGCTCAGGATCAAAACGCGAAGCCGGCGCAAGGAAAGTTTGTTCCTTCTCCCGTATTTTCCCCACCCTATCCGCCGCTGCCGCACCATTTCAGCGACGTGCGCACCATTCAGATTTTGTGCCAGGCTCCGAAGGGGGCGATCAAACGGGCGCTGGCTCAGCCTCTGGAACCGAGTGGCGACGGCGATCTGTTTGTCCTGCTGCTGGGTTGGACTGGGGACGTGGAAAAGGGAGGGTATAACGTCCACGAGATCGCGATCAATGCGCCTGTCCAATGGAAAGGCAGCGCCGGCAACACCACTTTGATTGAATATATCGACAGCGATATGGGGCTTCTCGCCGGCCGGGAACCCTACGGATGGCCGAAGAAGATGGCAGATATAACCTGGACCCAGACCGCGACGGGTTGGACAATCACGGCTAACAAGCTGAAAGACCAGGGCAGCATTCCGCTGATGAAAATCGAATACACGATATCCCAATCTACTCCAGCGGTGAAATGGCCGGACATGGGCCCAGTTTACCTGGTCAGGCGCACTCCTAACGCTTCGCTCTCGACTCCTGCCATAGGCGAGCTTATATGTCTTGGCTGTAACACCCCCAGAGCTAAAGTTAGTACTCCTTTGGTAGTCCCGGCCGGACCGAACGATTCAAAAGGCACCGCCACAGTTCAGTTCTTTGACGGCCCCCACGATCCGCTGACCTTCTTTGGCCCGATCAAAGTGCTCGATGCCAAAATGGGCTTTATGGAGGGCACTATGCCCGGCCCTGGATTGGGTCTAGGCGAAGTGCTATCCAAATGGGAGGAGTAACCTCCCGGACTTAGAAATAACCGCAGGGGCTCGCTTGCCCTTGAAGCAATGGTGCGCGACGTCAAAAACATGGGGCTAGGTTTGCGCCAGGTTATTTTTTCGTCATCCTCGATTGCGAAGTTGACGTACACGGCTCGACCTTACCAATCGGGTTGAAGAGAGTTTATCAAGAACCAAAGATGGACAAAGCAGTTCAGGGGGAGCCTGTGCGTATTTTGTGTGGGGCGGTTCTCCAGAGCCGCCCGTCGCGCAGCGACGTTCTTCAGTGAAGCTCAAAAATCCCGGCCTTCGGCCGGGCGGCTCTGGAGAGCCGCCCCACATAAAATCAGAATTTGCCTGTCCGCTAGTGCACTTTGCCAACTTCGGTTCGGGGTCATAGGAACTTGCGAAAAGGAACTGGTGCAAACTTAGCCCACATTGCTCACGGGGTTTCGTGGCGAGGCGGCGCAGACGGGCGTGGATACAA
>JBEKKY010000262.1:0-5632 GCA_050010475.1 Acidobacteriota bacterium
CCAGTCCGCGTGGATGCTCGCGTTCGAGTTCCCGATAGGCCAAGATCCCCATCACCTGGCATCCCGCAGCCCAGGGAATGATCACATTTTCAGCTTCCGGCCGGCTGTAATTCGCAAGAATCACCAGAGCCGAGAGACCATCCGGATCCACGAAGTACGTTACATTCTTGACATCATCCTTCTCCGGATCGATTTGATTCAAAGGGCGAACGACAACGAACTTGGCAGGGATGTCGCGGATCGGCAAGCTCTGGATAAAGCGTTGTGTACCTTCGGGGCTTTGAACATATCGCTCGCCTTTGAGGAAATCATCCGCCATTCTGCCCCAACCCTGGTTTTTCAGCTGTTCGCCCATTGGGCGGCCCAGCTCCGAATCTTCGTTGCCTTTTGAGAGAAATCTGCAGAAACAGTCTATGCCCCCCGGAAAATTTTCATATTGATTGCCGAATCCGAGCCCGACTCCTCCGCCCCAGCAGCCGAAGGTTTGCCGGTCAAAAGACCCGGTTATGCCACGAGTGGCCGCAGCCGCAAACAGGCTAACGACGCACCCCCAGGCCTGCGGTTTGAAGCGGGTAGTTTCACCCGGTTCCTTGTCCGTCCAAACCAGTGCAACCGGCTGTGTCCCCAAATCGATCGCCTCCGCAATCTTGCTTTTCATAATTCCTCCTTGCCGGGATTCGGCCGACATTCGTTCATTCTCAGTAAAAGGTGCATTGAGCACTGACGACTGCTGTCTACTTCAAGATGGAAGCATCATACCAAGGCAGTCAGCCCCGCGAAAGTCCCGCAGGAAACAAAGCGCCACCGGATTCGCGGATTTCACGGATTTTAAAACAAAGCTACCGCGCAGACGTATTTACAATCAGGGTATCCTGGCTTTGGCTGCTTCGCGCGAGAGATTGCTAAAAGTTTAAATTCCTGCTATAAGCAAGGTACTCACACTTAGGATTGACCGCATGGAGGTTTCGTCTATGGCTGGAGAGATTAAGACCAAAAAGAAATATTCCCGACGTGATTTCGTTGTCGGGAGTGGAACAGTTCTTGCTGGCGGCGCGCTTGCTGCCGTCGCGCCCAAAAGCACTCCGGCCGCGACGGCCGCGGATGCCAAGCAGGATTATCCCCTTTCAAAAGCTTATCTGGTTTACGACAGCAAGCACTGCGCCGGATGCTATGGCTGCATGATAGCCTGTTCTATGGCCCATGATGGAGAGGTCAGTTTTTCACTCTCCCGGATTCAAATGCACCGGGCAGTCCTCAATGAATATCCGACGGACATTATCATGCATGTGTGCAAGCAATGTCCCGACCCATCCTGCGTGAAGTATTGTCCGACAGGCGCCTGTCATGTCAGCGCCGAAAACGGCAACATCAGAATGATCGATGCCGAAAAATGCATTGGTTGCCAGACTTGCATTAAGATGTGCCCGCAAACTCCTCATCGCACCATTTGGAACCCTATAGCAAACAAGTCGACGAAGTGCGATTTATGCACCAACACACCCTTTTTCAACAGGAAGGGTGGCGTTACCGGAGCCCAGGCTTGCGTTGAGGCTTGCCCCAAAAATGTTCTAAAGGTCGTAGATAAACTTCCATTGACAACTGGTGGATACGAAGTTGACCTGGCGCCCGCTCCCAAGGCTAAACCGGGTGGCTTCGGCGCTCCTGGAGCCGGTGGACCCGGGGCCGGTGGCCGTGGAGCCGGTGGCCCTGGAGCTAAACCTGCAGCCCCACAACAGGCGCCGACAACGCCCGATCCCAAACACTAGGAAAAGGAGGAAATTATGGCAACGCCAGGATTCGGTGGAAAAATTTTATTAGTCGATCTTACAAGCAAAGAAATTACAAGACTGGATACGGATCAATATGCAATGTACGGCGGTGGTCACGGCACCTCCACAGCTTTATTTTGGGAATATAGCGTAGTTCCGGGGAAATGGAACCTTGATGACGCATTCCATCCCCTGAATATGGTTTTTTTGATGACCGGCGCTGTATCGGGATCCGGAATTCCTTTTGCCGCCAGGACAAGCGTGTCGGGTATGTCTCCGCAGTGCTATCCAATTCAGTGGTGGTGTCACAGCAATTTCGGCGGCACGTTCTCTACGATGCTTAAATTGGCCGGCTGGGATGGCGTGGCGGTTATAGGCAAAGCGGACTCTCCCGTATATATCAATATCGTTGATGATAAAGTCACGATAGAAAACGCCAAAGATTTATGGGGCATGACGACATGGAAGTGCCAGGAAGAAATCTGGAAAAGGTCCGGCGTTCGCTACGGAATGGATTGGCAGCAATTGGATGGCGGCTATACGTTGCAACGACCCGCAATTGTCACAATGGGAGCTGCCGGTGAGAATATGACACGAGTTGCTTCCCTCATTCATGGCGGCGGCAGCGGCGCCGGACAGGGCGGATTTGGCGGCGTTTTCGGCTCTAAAAACCTGAAGGCAGTCGCGGTAGTAGGCTCCGGCAGCATCAAAATTGCCGATCCCAAAGCGCTGGTCGATGCCAAGGAAAAATATTTCAAAGGCGGCGGCGGTTTTGGCGGCGGCGGTTTTGGCGGCGGCGCAGGAGATATTTCATCATGCTGCGCGGGTTGCGGCATGGGCAGCAGGATGTGCCACAACCGGAACCGGGCTTTCAGCGCGGACTCTGATGATTGCGCGGAATCGACATGGTTCACAATCACGAAAGAGCAGACCGGCGGAGCGCAACTCCCGCAAGATATCAATAAGAAAGGGACCGATATCATTCAGCAGGCCGGCATCAATGGCATGGAAACCTGCTTTATGGGCCCCATGGAATTCGACACTTCTCATAATAAGGAATTTGCTATTCAGCCAAAGATTCCCGCTTACTCCGCGCTGGGCTGGTACATGATGAAGATGTATGAAATGAAGGTCATCGGCCCCGGCACCAAGTTCGATACGGCGCCTCTCCCAATGGATAAATTCCCAAGCCAGGAATTCATGGAAATTTATGGACGAGCGATCGCAAACCGCGAAGGCTTTGGCAGGCTCCTCGGGGAAGGAACCGCCCGCCTTGTTGAAGCGCTGGGAAGAACGGATGACTTCAATACACTGGCCCGACAGACGATGTGGGGATTTATGGATCACTGGTCCCTGCCCGGAGTCGAATGGGCATACGCGAATCTGCTTGATTCCAGAGATATCAACAGCCATGACATCTCTTGGGGACGAGTAGGCGGGGATGCTGAAAAGGCTGTAAATAACTATGCAGCCGGGACTTTAAGGAACGAACCTCTATGGTTCGATTATACCTGGCAGGGAGACCAGGCTTACAAGACTGGAATTTATTCCAAATACAAAGCCGAATGGGTCGCCTGGCATCAGCATTACTGGAACTACTACAAAGAATCGGTCGGTTACTGCGATTGGGGGTACTCCCAGCTCAACGGCGGACGCACTCCTACCGCTGAACCTACATTTCTCAAAGCAATCACCGGAAGAAATCACTCTTTCAATGATGGCCTGGAAATCGGCCGGCGCGCCTGGACTCTGAAGCGGGCGATTTTTGTAATGCAGGGCAGGCATAAGAAAATGGAGAATTTCACGGGGTATCATTATAAGCCCGGAGCCTCCTATTGCGGCTATTCCACAACACTGCCCATACTCAACAACGGTAAATGGGAACTTCAAAACTGCAGGGAACTCTACTTCACCAGAGAGGGAGTCGATCAGTTTAAGACTCATTTCTATAATATTGAAGGCTGGAATCCCGATTCCGGCTATCCCACACGGAAGACTCTCGTGGAATTGGGAATGCCGAAGGTCGCAGATCACCTCCAGTCCAAGGGCAAGCTCGGATAAAACGATTTCGAGATTCGAAATTCGTGAGTAAAAAACGCCACGGATTTCACGGATTCCACGGATTTTAAAATATGATCCGTGACAATCTGTGAAATCCGTGGCGTTTTGCTTTTGTCACTTCTTCACACAGCGACAGCCATACAACACTTTCTTGGAAACCGGTTTTACGTAACCGTTATAAGCAACCATGTAGGCCCGCTCATTCTCAAGCTCGTCTGCCGTCCACCGGTAGATGACAGGGCTGTACGGATTCCAAAGCGGCGCTTCTTTGTCCGGCGGGGCGCGAAAGGAAACTCGCCGCGTTTGAGCGTTCCATCTTCCGCCCGCATTCCGGCCCCGCCAAATCATGGTCCGCACAGCCTCATCAACTGTCGGCAGCCTCCAAACTCCGACGGGCTGCGAGGCAAGTGCCGTGCCGTCCGCGGTTAGAAGACTGCAGCGGCGCCGTGCCTCATACCACGACATTTCTTTTTCATCCCAGCCCGGACCGGCAGGAGCCCAGATCAAATTCACCCCGTTTCCCTGGATCTGCCGAAGCGAGCCGTCCACAACGCCGGGCCGCGTAAAGACGCGCCATGCCGGGTAAGCCCCGGAAAAAACTGCAGTGAGAAGGGGGATAAAAATGAGACTTCGCCTCGCCCACTTGACGGGAACCGGCCGGCCGCAGCAATAAAAAATACCCAGTATCAGGATGGGAATTGCGATCCAGTGCGCACCCACGGATCGAAATCCGAAAAGCCAAAGCGCCCCGATCGCAAATGCCGTGTGCACGACAAATCCTAACACACGGTTCCAGAGTGCCAGCAGACCCGCAATCATGGGTAGGAACATCCATATCATATACTGCACCATCATCAGCGAAAGATTGCGCCACAGGTCACGGAAGTACCAGCCTTCATGGAAATTCTCATTAGCGCCCCAAAAAGCAAACAAAGAGGCCAGCACGGTCGAAACGGCTACTGCGGTCCATCCGGTGATTACAGATGAATTGAACTTATTCATTCACTCATCTCCGTGATCAGTTATCGGAGGCGAAGCCCTTGGAGTGATCAAGGTTGCTTGCACCTTGAGCAGTGTGGGAATCGCCGTTGATGAAATTGAAGGCGGCGGTAAACTGCCGCACTCCGAGGCGCCCTGCGGGCGCGGGATTCCGTCCAATGATCCGCTCTCGCCTGTTGTCGTAACGATATGTCAAACCCAATTTCAATCCAAGGATAGCAGCCATCCACCGGAATGCGACAACATTCCGCATAAACCTCCACAATATTTGATCGAGCAGGTAAAACCGGGAATACAGCCAGTCAGCACCGGCTTGCAGCTCTTCCCTGCTCATCAGCGTCGGCTGAAACACCACGTGCCGGAAATCATAACGGCTCCAGTCCCAGTCGACGATGCGGCCTGACCGCTCCATATCCGCAAATAGCGGCGTACAAGGGAGATGATCAAACCCGTGCCGATTTATTTGGGAAGCTGCAAACGGGGATCGCAGGCGGCTCGCTGGATGCGGATTCCCTGCTCTCCGGATATTGCAGGTTGCTGTATGACCGGTTCGGCACTTACGAAGAGGTTGCCCGCCGCGCAGGACTTGATCGGCGCACAGTTAAGGCTTACATAAGAAAAGAGACGGCCGAAACTTGACGCAGCCGGTACAAGAAGGAGGAGTGGTCGGCTAGGAGCCTGTCTGAGAATTGGAAGGGGCCGCGTTCCTGGCTTGGAAGGGGCAGATGCAAGGCGGCGCGACGCAGGCGATGTCGGTGCACATCGTCGAGGAGCGCCAACGAAGCAGATGCCCCTTCCAAGCC
>JBEKKY010000263.1:0-5606 GCA_050010475.1 Acidobacteriota bacterium
CGCCATAACAAAGCCGCGAGCGGCTGAACGAAGAAGTTTTGGGAAATGCTGTTCCAGCTATTTTATTTCGTAGTAGGATTCGTTTGGGTTTCGGGCTTTTGAGTTTTCGAAATGATTGGCGTTTCAGGAGCCTGTTCTAGAATTACAAGTGGTCGCGCGCATATGGGGCTTGCACGGGGGGGCCGCGCAGCCGCCCGGTACGTCGATGAGTAATACGTTTGAGGCTTTTCGATATCGAGATTATCGGCTGCTCTGGTTCGGGAATCTCTTCACGACCGTTGCCGTATGGATCCAGACCACCACCATGAGCTGGCTCGCTTATTCATTGACCGGATCGGGCAGCACGCTTGGTCTGGTAAACGCCATCCGCACGGTTCCGACGCTCCTCGTCACGCCCATAGCAGGCGTTGCCGTCGACCGCACAAGCAGGAACAGAATTATTGCGGCCAGCCAACTATCGCTGTTTATCTTCGCCTTTCTTCTTGCCGTCGACATCTACATCGGCGCGCTTCATGTCTGGCACCTGTTTCTCTTCGCCCTGCTCGCCGGCATCGCCAACACATTCAATCAGCCGGCGCGACAGACCTTCGTGTTCGATATTGTCCCGCCCGATGTCGTCCCCAACGCGATTGCGCTGGACAACATCGCCTTCAGTTCGGCTCGCACCCTGGCCTCCACAGGAGCGGGCGTTCTGATTGTCGCCTTCGGTGCAGCCAACAACTTCCTGATCCAGGCCTGCATGTATTTGGCGATCATGACAACCGTTCTATCGATCAAGGCCAGGCGCCCTCCACGCACGGTGCCTCGGCGCCATTTCTTCAGGGAAATGGCCGAGGGATACGGATACATGAGCCGAAATCCGAATGCCCGGCTGCTGATGCTTATGGTGATCATAAATCCCATGCTCTTGATTCCACTGCACATGGCGTTGTTGCCCATTTTTGCGACAAAAATTTTGGCCGGCGGCGCGGCGGCCTTGGGTCTGTTGCTTGGTTCGATCGGGGTGGGAGGGTTTTTCGGCGGGCTGCTGACCGCTTCGCTGAGCAAGGTCGATCGGCGCGGTCTCGTGCAGCTTGTGGCGCTGCTCGTCCATAGCTTGGCCCACGCTCTATTTTGCGTGGTGGCGTATTGGACCGGCAAAACCTGGCTGGCACTTCCCTTCCTGGTGCTGGCGGGCACCATGGAAAGCCTTCACATGACGACGAATCAGACCGTGCTTCAGCTTTTGGCGCCGGATCACCTTCGAGGTCGCCTTACGAGCGCCCTGCAATTGATTCAGCTCGTCAATCCGATTGGAATCTTTTTCGCCGGACTGCTGGCCGATCACTTCGCTCCGGTCGCGGTGGGCGTAGCATTCAGCCTTTGCGGCTTCTTCATGACCGCCGCAATCTTCCTCTTCTCCTCCCGGATGCGCAATCTTCGCCTTAGCGAGCTTCAGCAACTCGGTCAACAGGGTCTCGAACCGACCTCCGTCCTAGGCTAGGAGCGCCGGCGCTCCGGGAGAAAGACGGTCTAGTGACGCCGCCGGCTCTGCAGGAACCATTCATTTAAATCCGTTCTGCCTCCTCCGTCGGCAATGTCATGACCACGGCCGGGTCTTACCGTATACCTGGCGTTGCCTTCGGCTTGGAGAGCTTTGACCCCATTCCCACAATGATATTTTGCACATTTTCCTTCCAGTTCCGCTACAATAGGGCCCACTTCCTGAACTGTGTTTCAGTGCATTGCGCCTTTGTCGATTTTGAAGAGCACTCTTCACCATCGGCGAGACGCCTGGCCCGTACGAACCAGGAGCCGATTCGGCAATGGCGCGCGGGCGAGGCGTTTCAGGCAAAGAGAAATAAACCCGGTTCAGCGCCAGGCAAACTGGCCAGAGGCGGAGATGCTGGGGTATCAGGAAATAGCGGCAGGTTTTTCCAACAATCCGTTCGTCCTGTCAAATATGTCTCGGAATAAAATCGCCATTTTTTGAGGAGATGAGCATATGAATGAGCCAATGCATCGATTCAAGTACACAAAACTCACAATAGAACAGGTAGGCCAGAAACTCGTTCCTACTGCAGCCGGGCCGAAATGCGTGTCCGATTTGTCGGATGCTCTTGCCGGCAAGTCGCTCAAGATCGTGACCGACAATGGCCCCGTTCTGAACTACTCATTCAAGAGCAAGAACAAATTGACTCTGGCCGAAGGCAGCGGAGCCGCCGTGGAATGCGGCTACGGCGCCTTGCCTCTGAAGTCTCTGGTTTTCTTTTCCCATATGATCCCTAAAACCCCGAGAGGCTTCAATGTTTTCGTCGATCTGAACACGAATCTTGTTACGGCTTTTGAGGTGTGGCTTTGCAGCGACGCAAAAGAAGTAACGATGTCTAAAAAGGAATACACGATGGACCCCAGAGAGGTCCAGCGCCAGATTTACTTCGGCTATGTGGACGTTCCCGGCAAAGAGGCGCCGAAAAAACGTCACACTACGACCAACAGGCTCGAAGGCACAGGCATGTACTGGAAACAGGACACGGGAATCGAGACCCTGGATTTGTATCCTTCGGTCTCCTCCACGAACTTTGTCGAACTCACCCGGCTTGCCGACGACCTCAGCTATTGCGCCCCGTCGGACTACGTAATGGTCAACGACAACATTTTTATTTACCAACGGACCGAATGTGAGTTCTCCGGAATCATGACCATGTACGTCCTCGACCTGTTCACTGAAACCCAGGCAGGCATGCGCCTCGGCTTCAATGAAAAGGACGAGCTGGAATACTACATGTTCAGGGGAACGGGCAAAATCGTCGGCCAACTGACCTCACTGGCGCCCTTCAGCGAGCATGGCGATAAAGTAAATCTCGGCAGGACCAATGCACCGCAGCCGAGTCAGCAGGCGCCCACACCTCCTAAAGGCCAACGAATCGTGTACCGTCCGGGAAGAGATTTTAGGAACATGACCGAAGAGGAGGTCTATCAGGCTGCCGAAAAAAGTACCAGGACTTTCACCGGCGATGCCAATACCCCGCAGGAACAGGGAGCGGGAACAATGGGAGGCAACGCGCTGCCGTTCAGCGACCTGTTGGTCGGCAAAGAGTTTACTCTCCGCTATGACTACGAAGGGCCGAAGTGGAATTACAAGGTCCTCGACCTGTATAACCTGCAGTGGCGGAAAGAGGGCGAAACCCAATGGCAAAAAGAGACCTATCGGGCTTTTGAAGCCGATGAAAAACTGGTATTTTTTGCCCACATCGTAAGCGGAAGCAGGCCCCGCAGCTGCAGGAGAATCGCCCTGGACCTGACAAACGGTCTTACCACCTGCATTCTCTCAAAGATGGGCACGAAATATTACGGCAACGAGGTTTCCTATCGGGCTATATTTGGCGCAGCCGAAATGACAGGAGTGGAGGCTCCGCAGTACATTCGTCATGAATTCACCGACGAACTGGTCGGCCGCGGATTCACAAGGTCTTACTCTGACCAGATGACTTCGATGCATCTTTACACCACACCCCATTCCTCCGCCTGGACAATTTACACGGCAAACCAGACCCTCGGCATGCAGTGGTGCGCTCCGGCCATGTACGTAAAGCTCCGCGACGGCGTGTATATTTTCGATCTGGTGGAGGAAGGCTGCAATGGCGCCGAGACCTGTATCATAGAAAATGCAAAAACGAAGCGTGCCTGCGGCTTCGGTTTCTCCGGCGGCGAGAGGGGCGTGGGCCTCAACACCATCGGAGCGATTGCGCGCGAAGTCGGAGGGTACGATATAAAACGCTTCTTCGGACCGAAGGCGAAAGGGAAAGGAGTATAAGATGGCTACCTCAAAACCGACATCAGAAACCGTCAACCGTCCGAAGCCTATTACCGGGCGCCGATCTTTCATCTGGAAAACGGGCGCCGCCATGTCCGCAGTGGTTGCATCCGCAGTTGCTGGAGTTTCAAAATCCGGCGCCGATCGGAGCACAGGGTTGCAGGATCAGATCGACCGGCTGTCCAGCCAGCTAGGCAGCCTGGAAGACGCAAATGCCGTCCGCAGGCTGCACCAGGTTTATGAGTCCCGTCTCAATAATGGCATGTACGAAGAAGTCGTCGGCATGTTCGCCGACGGCGCTGAGGTCGTGTATAACGGCGGGCTGTTTGCGGAGAAGGAAGGCATCCGCCGCCTGTACTGCAACCACTTCGCACCCAGACTGACCGGGAAAAAGATCGAGCCCGCGCCCGGCTTTGAGCCGGATCCGGCACAGCAGCTGGATATCGTGGAAGTGGCAGCGGACCGCAGGACCGCTACCGGTCAATTCCCCTATTCCATGCAGGTCGGCGAACCCATGACCGCAGATTCTTCATTAGTGGAAATGGCGCGCCTGCAGGGCGAAGGAATCGTGAAATGGTGGGAAGGCGGAACCTACCAAGCGTCCTACGTCAAGGTGGGCGAAAACTGGAAAATCAAGAGGCTTGAGTACCGGGCGGCATCGAAGGCCGACTATAGACCGGGACAGACTTCTGCAAAGCCGATCGACGTTCCGGCCTTCTCAAGCCTATTCCCGAAGAATCCGACCGGACCGGACAAACTCATCGCAGCGGAAGTTCGGGGATAGGCCGATATCACATCTTTCCGCTATCCACATCCCGCCACGGGAAGCAGTGGGGCGCGGAATTCAGATTGGTCGGATTGGGACACGGATTTTCACAGATTTGAAACTGTGAACATCCGTGTCCCCTTGAACAAGGTTCAAGTTTCCGGAGAGAGCTCTGGAGGACTCAATGCGCGACATTTTTAATCTTGAATCCCGTACTCAAATCCTGAGCGATGAGTCATATATCATGTCCTATCCACATCTACTGAGTTACTTCGCATCGAAGGAGATCTTTGATGCGTCCGATTTTGTACGGGGTGCACATATGGTATACGGCTGGATGCCAACCATCCTTGAACTCCATCCCGGGCCCCCTGGTCTTGATTTCAATGGAGGCGCAAAGTTGCTTACACGAGCCAAGCATAATGAAGCGCTCTCTGATAATGATATTGACTCACTGTCGTGCCTCATTAACCACTCCCTCGTTGGAGCATCCAAGCTCCTTCACTTTGTAGCGCCATCCAAATTTGCAATCTGGGATACAAAGGTCTATGCCTTCGTTTTCGAGGAGAAACCATACAATTATCGGGTTAACCAGATTGCGAATTACCGACATTACCTCAACAAGTTGGCCCAGCTTCAGAGTGACCCCAGGTTTGGGGCCTTCCTTAGAGCTGTCAATAAGAAGATAGGATATGACGTTTCACCGCTGAGATCCTTAGAGCTGGTCATGTATCTTAACCCCGATTCCGAAGTTGAACCCTGAAAACGGGCTAAAACCGGGGTCAGGGACAAAGAAAATACCTGGAAACCCACAATTCCCATCATTAAAAAGAAACAAGTAAATGGGTATCCATACTTTGTCCTTGCGCGTTACGGGCGAGATGCGGGGCTTATGCCTTCCCTAGCCATTTTCCTTTTCTTCACTTTGATAGACTATCCAGGCTTTTGCGCATAGCCTCAATGTGGGCCGGAGTAGTCCCACAACAACCGCCGATAATATTGGCGCCGGCCTTGCGAAACTGGACAGCGCCATCTGCCATTTCC
>JBEKKY010000264.1:0-5572 GCA_050010475.1 Acidobacteriota bacterium
CACGATTTCACCCATGTGTTCGGTAGAAGTGACAACAAGGATATCGATGATGCCGGCCTCAGTCATCTTTCGGATCGGATTGAAGATCATGGGCTCCCGGCCCACGGGGAGCAGGTGCTTGTTCGTGACTTTGGTCAGCGGATAGAGTCTGGTTCCTCTACCGCCCGCGAGGATGATTCCTTTCATCGGTCTCTTGCCTCCAGTTCATCCGCCGCGTTCAGCGGCCACCGTACCACTGTTCGTAAAAGCGCTGATACTCGCCTGTCAATATCGGACGCCACCACACTTCATTAGCAAGATACCACTCGATGGTCCGGTCGATCCCCTCGTCGAAAGCAATATCAGGCTCCCATCCCAGCTCAAGCGCGGCCTTGTCCGCGTCCATCGCGTAGCGCCAGTCGTGCCCCGGGCGATCCTTCACAAAACGGATAAGAGTCCTTGTCCCCGATACCCGTTCCGCGATGTGCTCAACGATACCGATGTTGGCCCGCTCTGAGTTCCCGCCGAAGTTGTAGATCTCGCCACTCTTCCCACGCTCAAGCGCCGCGACAATGCCGCGGCAGTGATCCTCAACGTGAATCCAGTCCCGCACATTCCGGCCCGTGCCGTAGACGGGGAGCTCTTTGCCCGAGCGGGCATTTAGGATCATGAGCGGGATAAGCTTCTCCGGGAACTGGTAAGGCCCATAGTTGTTCGAGCATCGGGTAATCACTGCGTCCACGCCAAAGGTGTGATAGTAAGCATGAACAAGAAGGTCCGCGGACGCCTTGCTCGCCGAGTATGGGCTGCTCGGCGCCAGCGGCGTCGTCTCGGCGAATTTGCCTGTGTCTCCGAGCGAGCCATAGACCTCGTCGGTCGAGATCTGGAGAAAGCGGATTCCCGGCGCCTGGCGTGCGACCTCAAGCAAATTGAAAGTCCCTGTGATGTTTGTGCGCACGAAAGCGCCGGGTCCGAGAACGCTACGGTCGACGTGCGATTCTGCCGCGAAGTTAACGATGGCGTCGAGCTTTCTGTCAAGTCTCTTGGATAGGGAACTGACGAATTTCAGATCGCCGATGTCGCCCTTGAGGAACTGATAGCGCGGGCTCTTTGGGATATCTGCTAGGTTACCGAAGTTTCCTGCATAAGTCAGCGCATCGACGTTCACAATATGCCACGCCGGACGCTCCTTCAGGACATGCCTTATGAAATTTGAACCGATAAAACCACAGCCGCCGGTTACTGCAACTAGCAATTGCCACCTCCGGTTCCAGGCCCACTTTTGAACCCCAAATCTTTCACACCAACACCCGCGGTTCTCGTAACTGCATCACAATTGACATTATGCAGCGCCCACTTGCTAAGAGACTCAAACCTAATGGCTCCGGAAAACCTTAAGATAGGATAGGCTCGCCTCAATTGGGGCCGAACCCCACGGATCGCGGCAAAAAGGGGACAAAACACCATCTCATTACAGATGCTCAGGGGATTCCTCTTGCGGTTCCATGTCACCGAGACGAACCGCCACGACGTGACAGCGATACTGCCGCTGGTGGAGGCCATTCCACCAATCGGCGGCAAGCGGGGTCGGCCCCAGAGATGGCCAGAAGTGCTTCAGGGTGACGCGGACTATATATTCTTCTTCCCATCTCAGGGAAGTGAGAGAACGACTGATAATGCCCTTGTTCCGGCAACCAGGTAGCCCTTATGGCAGCGGCCTTGGAAAAAAGCTTTGGGTTGTGGAACGCACTCTGTCTTGGCTGCATCAGAATCGTCGTCTTAGGGTCCGCTACGACAAACGGACAGATATCCATGAGGCATATCTGATCCTTGGCTGCATCATAATCTGTTGGTCTGCTCTGGTTTCATGGAGTCCATTATGCTAGAGTCTCTTAGTTGTAGGAGTCCCTTTCCCCCGTTAGAAGAATGGTTGCATATATCGAAGATGTCTCCGTTTATGACCAAGCCAGGAAATTATCGTTCTCTTGACGGCCGTGCCAACAACGCGAAATATGGTAGCTGACGCCATGAAATTGTCAGCGCGCGAGTAGATGGCCGATAACCGGCAGGCGACTAATTATCTGAGTAATTCTGTGCTGCGGTCCAAGACGATGAAGGATCTGGCGAATGCAGAAGAATGTCGAGGCGATGACGATGACCGCGCCGGCGAGCTCAGCCACTATTCTAGGGGCAATCGTTACCAACCCGAACGTGACAGCAACTGCCAGTCCAGCGGTTAAAAAAAGGCGAAGTACGGCCTTGGACCAACGAAACTGGCTGATTCTACCCGCCACCCAGGTCATACCAAGTGTGTAAACGCCGTAGACAATGGCAAAAGCAATGGCAGTGCCGCGAAGACCAATCCAACCAGCTCCGACCCAAATCAACACCAGGTAGAGAAAGTTGAAGGATGTTTCTGTAATTATAAACCATCGGACGGCACTTCTGGCGAGTTGGATAAAGCCCAGCGGCCACGAGATGACCCGGCCGAAGATGCCCAGCACAAACCATGGCAGTAGGTCCGCAGCATCCATAAACTTCGCGCTATAAAAGATCCGGATGACCAACGGACTGAATACTAACGTGCCGAGTAGACCAGGCAGCGCAAGGAGAATGCCGACTTCTGACTGTTCGTTCACCAACCGGTTCACTTCCGCGTTATCTCCGGCCGCGGCGGTCAGCCGGGGATAGAAGTCTGTACCCATCGCAGTGAGGATGAACCCGGCGAACACTCCGGAAACACCCCATGCGGCTTGATATATTCCGTTGGCATCGATCCCAAAATCACGGACGACCAAGGCTCGAGCGGCGAGGCCTACGCCGGCCATAAGGAGAGCACTCCACATAAATCCAAGGCCAAGTGTTAGGAGGTGCCGGGCTTCTTTGATTGTCTCCGGCCAGGTCATTTTGACAATCGGCACATGCACTCGCCGCGCAAACCACCACGACAAGCCTAAATTGATAGCAGCCGAGACGACCAGAACAGGGACAATCCCCTGTTCGCCGAGCCAGGCAAAAAGCCCAACGCTGAGAATCGTCCCGGCAATAACGGAAAGGATCTGGAGCCGGGCGAGGTCGCTAATCCGACGAACTCCCTGGATCAAGGCCATCTGCCCACCCGAGATGCTGGACAACAGCAAAGTTAGGCCGAGAACGGCAATGGGCCATGCCCGTTCACCATTGCCAAATGCCCACACACTCAGCGGCCAAGCCAGAACTGCGGTCAATAGAGTCCCTAGAACGCCTGAGAACCAACAGGCCCGGCGCAGGACCACGACTGTTCGCCCAATCCCTTGATCGTCCTCGCTGCCTGCGGCTTCAGCCACCTGCCGGACGGCGCTAGAAGTGATCCCAAGGCCAGCGAATGTCCCCACGAGTGTTGTCGCGGATTGGTACAGCCCCACTAGACCAACACCGGCCGGGCCAAGGAGAATGGCCACGAGCTTCGTCTTGATCATTCCAACTAGAAGATTCAGCGCCTGCGCCCCACCTATGATCGATGATGACTTCAGTATCTGGCCGTAGGAACCCATGTGGGGCGAGTTCGATGGCATGGCAGCAGGAACGCCTTCCGCGGGAGGATATGCATTCAAATGAGACATCAAATATCGCATAACTCCCGGATAGCACGGGCGACGGCAGCAGCACTTTCCTCGGACAGATGCGGCCCCATGGGCAGGCTGAGAACCGTCCGGGCCAACTCTTCAGCGATCGGCAGTGCCCTCGCGGGCATGTCATCGTAGGCGCCGGATACGTGCGGGGGCACCGGGTAATGGATTAGCGTGCCGATACCGGCCTCCGTCAGCCGTGCCTGCAGCGTATCCCGACGAGGATGGCGGATGACGAACAAATGCCAGACGGGGTCGGCCCAAACGGGGACGAAAGGGAGGACCAGCCCAGAAATATAAGGCGGGCACCTGAGGTTTTCCAGGTAAAGCGTAGCGATCTTGCGCCGACGGTCATTCCATGCGTCCAGATAACGGAGTTTTACCCTGAGCAAAGCGGCCTGAATTTCATCAAGGCGGGAATTGACGCCTCTGACTTCATTTTGGTACTTCACTCGTGAACCATAGTTCCGCAACAGCCGTACCTTATCGGCGAGCACGGCATCGTCTGTGGTGACGGCGCCCGCGTCTCCAAACGCACCCAAGTTCTTTCCAGGATAAAAGCTGTGACCGGCAGCGCGACCGAGCGAACCGGTCCGGCGTCCCTTGTAGCGCGCCCCCTGTGCCTGGGCAGCATCCTCGATGACCTTAATGCCGTGCTTCTCTGCGATAGCTAGAACCGGATCCATATCTGCGGCTTGGCCGTAAAGATGGACTGGCATGATGGCACGTGTGCGTTCATTAATCGCGGCTTCGATACGGTCCGGATCGAGATTGTACGTGCGAGGATCTGGTTCGACCGGCACCGGTATTCCGCCGGCGTAGGTGACAGCAAGCCACGTAGCAATGTAGGTATTTGAGGGAACGATAACCTCCTGACCAGGACCGATCGCTAACGCCCGCAGAATGAGATGCAAAGCGTCAAGGCCATTCCCAACGCCCACGCAATAGGATGTCCCACAATAGGCTGCGTACTCGTCTTCAAACGATTCGACTTCTTTCCCCAAAATGTACCTAGTGGATCGCATGAATCGGCCATAGACCTCGTCCAACTCAGCTCTTAGCTCTTCATAGGGCCCAATGAAATCCAGGAAAGGGATCTTCATGACTGGCGCCGCCTCATCATGCGACGAAACTCATCATGATCGCGATAGTAGTCTTTGGCGCTGTAGAATTCGGACGCAAGCACAAGACATACTGATCCGGAAGAAAAATCATCTATCTCTCGCCAAATCATCGGTGTAATGTAAAGTCCGCAATAAGGTTGACTCAAATGAACCCGACGTTTCTCGATGCCATCCTCAAGAATAACATCGAAGCTTCCAGATATGGCTGTGAGAAACTGGTGACAGGTCTTGAGAGCGTGTCCCCCCCGTTCAAGTCCTCCCGGAACATCGTAAAGATAAAACACTCGTCTTATGTCAAAGGGCACGTGGCGAGTGGCCTCGATGACAGTGAGGCTACCCCGGTGGTCGGTGATCTTGGGAAGATCGATTACTCGACATGCTTTAAGGGACATCCACTTTCTCTGCGATGGCTTGATCCGATATGACTTCATACGTCCGGTTGCAGGAACAGGAAACAGCGCCGGCCACAAAATCCCCTAGTCTCTGACCACAGCTGCACACCCACCCGGACAAGCGGGCGGGATTCCCAATCACCAGCGCGAAGTCCGGCACGTCGCATGTCACGACCGAACCGGCCCCAACCATGGCCCAAGCGCCAATTCTCCTGCCGGGCAAGATCGTGGCGTTGGCGCCGATGGAAGCACCCGTGCAGATATTGGTCTTAGGGAACTTATCGAGGTGCTGTCTACTCCTGGGCCGCTCATCATTCGTAAAGGTCGCGTTGGGTCCTATGAATGCGTCATCCTCGATTCTCAGCCCATCCCATAATTGCACACCGCATTTGACTGTGACACGGTCGCCAACAACCACATCGTTCTCGATGAAGACGTTGTCGCAAATATTACAGTCCGATCCTATTTG